>OMQZ01000051.1 GCA_900313355.1 uncultured Rhodospirillaceae bacterium | reverse complement strand
TCATTGCCATCGTGGCTGCCTCTGTTAACGCTCAGGCTCAGGTCAGTTTTGCTCTGTCGTGGGGAACTACCCTCGACAACAGCGGGGTCGGTTTTTCTGCCGGCGCCTCCATTCAAAGTAATATCTATGGACCGCTTGCGGCCGAACTTGCCTTCTCCGGCTGCTCCAGAGCATCATCTGCCGGCCGTTATCTCAGCCCCAAAGCTGATCTTCTGATCAAAGCTGAGATTTTTAAAGGCATGAAAGCCATCGTCGGATACGGATGCCAGTACACCGAGGATCGCTACACTGTCGAACAGGAAGCTGTTGAGGTGAGCTCCGGCGTCTTTTTCCAAGAGAGCAAGATGTATCGCGGGCAGTTCTGGAACCCTGTGGTAACAGGAGGTCTGGAATACAACTTCACGAAGCATTTCGGCTTTAAGCTGCTCGCTAATTTTAGCGACCAGTATGCCGAAGGCAACATGCAGCTCGTTCTTGGCGGAATGCTTGCGGCGGTTATTACCCTCTAACGGAAAACGGCACCCTCGGGTGCCGTTGTCTGTTTTATTGATCTAAGAAAGAACGCAATCTGCGCGAACGGCTCGGATGTTTGAGCTTGCGCAGAGCTTTTGCTTCAATTTGACGAATACGCTCACGGGTAACATTAAACTGTTGACCGACTTCTTCTAAAGTGTGGTCCGTGTTCATTCCGATACCGAAACGCATTCTCAAAACTCTTTCTTCACGCGGCGTTAACGAAGATAAAATCTTCGTGCATGTTTCTTTCAAGTTTGAATGAATCGCCGAATCTAAAGGTTGCAAAGCACTCTCGTCTGCAATAAAATCACCGAGTGACGAATCTTCTTCATCACCGACAGGTGCTTCTAAGCTCACGGGCTCTTTGGCAATTTTCATCACCTTACGGATTTTTTCAAGCGGCATAGACAGACGCTTTGCTAATTCTTCAGGCACAGGCTCACGCCCCATTTCAGTCAGCATTTGGCGCGAGGTGCGAACAAGTTTGTTGATTGTTTCAATCATATGAACCGGAATTCGAATCGTGCGTGCTTGGTCAGCAATCGAACGTGTGATTGCCTGGCGGATCCACCATGTGGCATATGTTGAAAACTTATAACCTCTGCGATATTCAAATTTATCAACGGCTTTCATTAAGCCGATATTGCCTTCTTGAATAAGGTCTAAAAATTGCATACCGCGGTTGGTGTATTTTTTAGCAATAGAAATCACCAAACGAAGGTTTGCTTCAATCATTTCTTTTTTTGCACGGTCTGCTTCGCGCTCGCCGTGTTTGATGGTTTCAACCATTTTTCGATATTCGCTGATCGGCAAACCGCATTCTTCGGACATTTGAATGATGCTTGAGCGAAGTTCTTTCACCTCATTGCCATAACGGTCGATAAACATTTCCCAATGTTTGTCTTTTTTAGCCTTAATGTCATCAAGCCAATTCGGATCAAGCTCTGACTTTTGGTATGAGGAGAGGAAATCTTCGCGCTTGATTTTGCATGCAAGTGCGTAACGGAGTAATTTTCCTTCAAAGCCCATTAAGCGCTTATTCATTTCATTTAATTGCTCGACAAGCTGTTCGATACGGACGGAATTTAAGTGAATTGAGCTCATTAACTCAACTAAATCTTTTTTAACTTCAAGATATTTTTTCTCAACAGTACCGGAAACTTTTCTTCCGGCCTTAATGGTGTTCATACGTTGTGTCTGAATCTTTTTTAAGTCATCGTAATAGCTTGAAATTTTGTTCAATATTTCAAGGACGGGCTCTAACAAAGCCGTTTCCATCGCAGAAACAGATGTGTTTGCATGGCCGATATTTTCGTCATCTTCCGCCTGTTCAGATGCTTCTGCTTGAGAATCATCATCTTCTTTGTCGTCGGCGTCATCAGGTTCTTCGTCATCTGAGATATCTTCATCATCCATGTCGTCTTCGACATCTGATTCAAGCTCAATATCAGTATCTAAATCGTCATCTATTTCATCAAGATTTTTTTCTTCCAAGTCTTTTTCAACAGAATCCAAATCATCAACCTGATTTTCATCATCATCATATGATATGGCTTCACTATCGTCGCCATACATCATTTCTAAATCGACGATGTCACGAAGCTGCATCGTTCCGCCGACCAGCTCGTCGCGCCAAGAGGCAATGGCCTTCAAGGTCATCGGACTTTCGCATAAACCGCTCAGCATCACGGTGTTTCCGGCTTCAATACGCTTTGCAATGGCAATTTCGCCCTCGCGAGAGAGAAGTTCGACCGCACCCATTTCACGAAGATACATACGAACAGGATCATCGGAGCGACTTAACTCTTTTTCATCAAAGTTTCCGCTCTCGTCGATGTCGTCTTCCTGTTCGAGGTCTTCGTTTTCATTTTCAAAGTCGTCTGTTTCGGATTCTGAAATCAGGCTAATCCCTAAATCAGAGATAGAGGCCATAATGTCTTCAATATTTTCAGAGGTTTCTTTTTCTGAGGGAAGAGCTTTGTTTAATTCTTCAACCGTGATGTAGCCTCTGCTTTTGCCTTTTTCAATAAGGTTTTTGACAGCTTGACCTAATGTATCGAGGATAGGAGAATCCGCGTTTAAATCTTGATTTTCTTGTTCAGACATAACGTTCCTTAAATCGATTTAAAGAGGAGTTTGAAGACTCCCCATAATTGCTAGCGGTTGTATTTTTAATACTCTTTTTTTTAAAGTCAAGAGAAAGATTGAAAAATATCTTCTGTTTTTTATAAATTTTGTGATACTCATGAGAAAATGCTTGCATTGAATGAGAATTGTTTTATTTTGGGTTGAGAAAACATTCTTTTTTAGGAAAATAAAACAAATGAAAGCAAGAACAAGATTTGCCCCCTCTCCTACCGGTTATATGCATATCGGCAACTTAAGGACGGCACTTTATGAATATTTAATTGCAAAATCTCAAGGCGGAGATTTTATATTGCGTATTGAAGATACGGATCAAAAGCGATTTGTCGAAGGGGCAACCGATATTATATATAACACCTTGAAACAAGTTCATATGGACTGGGACGAAGGTCCGGATATCGGCGGAAATTTCGGTCCGTATGTTCAATCGGAGCGCAAAAATATTTATGGACAGTATGCGCACAAACTTGTTGAACTCGGCGGTGCACATTATTGTTTTTGCAAACATCAGGAAAATGAAGCCACAGATGATGAGGAAAATCAAGTTCCCGTTAAATTTGACGATCCGTGCAAACATCTTTCTTTAGAAGAAGCCAAAAAGCGCATTGCAAACGGTGAACCTTATGTCGTGCGCCAAAATATCAACAAAAAAGGCACTTCTGTTTTTGAAGATGTGGTTTACGGCAAAATCGAAATTGATTATGACGAGTTGGACGAAGGCGTTTTGTTAAAATCCGACGGATTGCCGACTTACAACTTTGCAAATGTGATTGATGACCATTTGATGCAAATATCGCACGTTGTGCGCGG
>OMQZ01000108.1 GCA_900313355.1 uncultured Rhodospirillaceae bacterium | reverse complement strand
TGGCATTTTATTTTATCCCTAATATACCGGACGTTGGTCAAGCAATCCGCACCAACGCTCTAATTCATCCAAATCAATATAACCTTTGAGCATGCGCTCAATTGCACCGTCACGTAAGGTGCGCCCGTCAAGTTCACTGATCCAATAGTCAATTGCGCGCTTTGTGTCGCCATTTATCATTAATTGTAAAAACATGGCATCAGGCAAAATAATTTCAGGCACACTCATACGACCGCTGAAACCTTTGTTGCCGCAATACTTACAGCCTTCGCCGCGGACATAAGTGTTTTCAATTCCATAATCGCCTAAGGCTATTTTTAAGCGCTCAAAAGACGGATCTTTCATGCGTTCTTTCACCGATTTTCGGCAATGAGGACACAGCTTTCTAAACAAACGTTGTGAAATCAAGCCTTTAACTAACTCAGGGTCGCCAAGCAAATAAGGCTGAATGCCCATATCGCGCAGACGGGTAACGATGGCGGGAGCAGAGTTCGCGTGAAGCGTTGTCCAAACACCGTGACCTGACAATGCGCCCTTAAATGTTAATTCGGCAGCTGAAAAAGAACGAACCTCACCGACCATCATGACGTCAGGGTCGGAACGTAAGGCCGCGTTTAAGGCTTTTGTGAATTCAACTTCTTTTGATTCTTCATCGTTTGCGTTCGTTACAGGCATTTGACGTGCGCCGGGAATCGGATACTCCGGAGGGTCTTCCACCGTGATTAAGTTAATTTCATAATTCTTTTCTTGCAACAGCTTAATCATGTTTCTTTGAAGCGTTGTCGATTTTCCGGAACCGGTCGGACCGGCAATAACGTTTAGGCCGACAGGAACAGCACGCAAGCGATAAAACAGATTTTCTTCTCTTTCGCCAAAGCCTAATGAGCGCAAGTCAGAACTTCCGTTCGGGTTGTCATCGGCATAAAGAAGACGCATAACAAGATATTGAGAACCAAAAGCAATCGGGTTGAATTGAAGACGAATAGCTAAGACGTTGTGAGGCAACATCAATTTGCCTTCAGAACCACGTAAAGGTGTTTCACCAAGTTTTTGAGCGCCTTGGAACTCGTTTTGCGCATAGTTTGCGTCAGAAATATCGGACGATGCAAATGCCGCACGCACAAATGCTTCGCCCCAGTCTTTATTATATTCCATTTGGCGCACCATCATGCCGTTGACGCGGAACATAATGAGTGTGGAATCGGCAACGACAATGTGAACGTCGGAAACTTTTTGAGCAGCAGCACGGGAGACAATATTAATAAAGTCAATTTGAACCTGCATACGCTCTCTGTCTTCGGCATCGGCTTTGGCAAAACCGACACCACGCTCAGCATAAGCGTAAAGAGCGTTGATTTCATTCTGACTGACATATTGAGGGGTGTTAATCAGAATTTTACGGCGCTTAATCGTTTTCTCAAAGTTATAAACCAAACCGTCGAAACGGTGATCTTGAGAAACGAAATAGGTTCCGTCGGAGAAGAGAGCAAGCATACGGCGCGTGTCATCGGTAACGGATAAATCAGCGCCACGAGCCGTAATCAGCTTGTTGTCATTGGCAAAAAGGCTTTCTAAGAAATTGCCAGACTGAGATTGGTCCTCTGCGCTTTCCGCCAAGTAGGAATTTTTCTTCTCTTGTTGAGGTGTCTCCTTAGTTTTTTCTGCCATTTTTGAGATATAACCCCTTATTTCACAAACATAGAATCTCCGAGTGAGGGCATTCTTTCATCACTGATGAGGTTTGCTCTCGGACGGTTTGTATCTTCGTTTTTCGGCTCTTCTTCAGGATCAGTAATCTTCTTTTGCTCTGCAGCTAAAGGACCGGTAGCGGTGTATAAGAAGTCTTTTAAGCCGTTTCGATCAAATTCAACATAGTTCGGACCGATTTCTTCAATGGTGTGGCCTGTTGCTAAAACAGTTCCGGGTTTTGCAACAAACGAATCACCTTGCTTGTTGATGAGCTTAACAGATAAATCATCTTCGTGTCCGAAAATTTCCATGATGGCGTATTCTTTTGCAATATTAATCGGTTTGATTAAATCATCTGCAGAAGTTGAAAGTTTTTCGCCGCCCGGTGCAAGGGTGTTGACACCACCGCTTTTAGCAGCAGCGGCATCAGCTTCAATACGCTTTTTAAGCTGTGCATTTTGTGCCGTTAGGCTTGCAACGGTTCTGTCATAGTTGCTTTTGGCTGTTTCGGCATCTTTAACGACTTTTTTGGTTTCAACAGAAATCGTATTTAAATCTTTTTTATACGAATCACGAACTTTTTTATTTGTTTCTTTCAAGGCGTTGATTTCGTCGTAAAGCTTTGCGTTTTCATTAATCCATGCTTGTTTTTGTTCGAGCATCGAATTCATGTAAGCCGTCAAGGCTTTGCGCTGTTTAACCTTTTCAAGTTCAATTTCTTTTTGTTTTAAGGCAACTTGTTCGCGAATAATTTTCGCTTCTTGCTCTTTTTGCCATTCAATTTCTTCTCTTCTTTTTGCTTCTTCTTGAGCAAGCTTTTCCTGTTCGGCTCTTTCACGAACAGCACGTGCGGCCTCTACCTCGTTTCGAATTCTTTCACGCTTTAATTCAAGTGTGAGCAAGGTGGTTTGCTTTTCAATGTCTGACATTTGATTAAAGAGCTCGTTGTTCGACTGAACGATAACTTTGTCACCGAACTTTAATTCGCTTTGTGGTTGAGCCTGAGGTCCTTGTTGGGCAAGAAGACCGGCAGGATTATTGTTTTGAGCCTGTCTTTGCTGCATGTTCGGCATAGGAGCTTGAGGTTGTTGCGGTTGTTGAGGCATATTTCTTGCAGGCTGATTCGGAGCATCCGGACGACGAATGTTCGGGTTTTGAGGACGAACAGGAGCAGGTTGTTTGGGCTGTTCTTCTTCAAGTTCAGGCGGAAGGACAGGTTCTTCTTCAAATGTTACGTTGAAATTCTCATCGAATTCGGGAGAATGTTCTTCAGATGGCAAAGGAATGTCATCGGTTGAGATAATCGCATCGCCTTCTTCTTCAAGAACAGGAAGCTCTGAAGGAATTTCTTCACTCACCTTTTGTTCAGGAACAATGATTGCACTATCATCAAGAGGGATAATATCATCTTCGATGATGATATTTTCAGTATCCGGATTTTGTAAGGAAATATCCTTTTCATCCGTGCTCGGCAATTCTTGAGCCAAGGGTTGGTTCGCACTAACGCAAATTAAAGAGACCAATGCGCTTGTGAGAAGAGTTTTATTTAAAAGTTTATAATACATAGATTGCTCCTTCATAATACCAGGTGTTGGTGTTCGAATCATATTTTATAACATTAATCGTAAGTCCTGAAAATTTTGTTAATATATCTACCCACGTGTCAGGATCGTGTTTTGATGAAAACGAGAACTTAACCATTTTATAGACATTGTTCTGAGGTGATGTCCATGTTTGTGAGCTTAAATTAATGCCCATCTGTAAACCTTGGAAAAGGTCGTTTATTGTGTTGACCAATTCAACGCCGTTGAGTTTCGGGGCTGAATTGAATGTTTGAACTTTCGCAATAGGAACAGAAGCAACAACTTCAGTTCCGCTCGGTGAAATAGAACGGCTGGAGAATGTAACACCGGATTCATTTAACGCTTTATCTATCCATGATAAACGACCGACAGCCATATGCCATGATGTTACAAGACCATCTGATGTGCAGGTAACACCACCGATGTTCCACCCTGGGGTGGCAATACCGACAACGTTCTTAACGCCCGCAAAACATGCCCCAAGCAATTGTGCCGGAATAGGAATAGATTCCCATGGCTTCGGCTCAGGAGGCGGAGCTGCCTGTTCGACCGTTTTGACAGCAATCGGTGCGACAACAGGTTTTGGCGGTGCGGAATTAAACAATGTCGAATATAAGGTGGATAAAAGCCAGATGGCAACAATGATGGCCGCAATGATAACCGCAATTAATTTTGTTCCGCGAAGAGCGTGAATTTTTTGCAGTGTTTCTTTCGGCGCATTTTTTAGAAGAGTACTGACTTCTATTTCACTCGTGTCATCAAAGCCCCATTCGGCCGGTGCAATTTTATAGCCCCAATCCGGAACGGCAAGCATTGATGAAAATTGATCTTTGGCTTCTTGTTCGTTGAAGAACAGCATATCACCATCGGAAAGGATAACATCATTTCTGACGCAGATATACCACCAACCACCATCAACCTTGAAAACAGCAAGGAATGAAGATGTGTCAGGAAGAGCGTTAATTAAGCTGACAGCAGCAACAGCAACGCCTTTTTGATAACCTTGGTCAGCAATGCACAGACCGAATTGAGGAGATTTTCCTCTCTTGACGCAGAATAAATCTGCACCCTCTAAAACGTTTTCCGCTGCTTCGCTAATTTCGGTATACGGATCTTCGCTGTTACGCAGCGGCTGCCAGAACAAAGACGTCGCATATTTTGTGCCGCCGGCTTTGAAACTGGTGCCCCAAGTTTTGGCGTCCCCGTCATCAGGGGATGCGCCTTCTTGGTATTCATCTAA
Source organism: uncultured Rhodospirillaceae bacterium (assembly GCA_900313355.1). GTDB lineage: Bacteria > Pseudomonadota > Alphaproteobacteria > RF32 > CAG-239 > UBA1254. The sequence continues at coordinate 94 of OMQZ01000108.1, read as the reverse complement.
ATTAGCGTCTTCTAGCACTTCTTTTTTCCTTTGCTTAATATTTCATTCTTGATTCGGGAACAAGCGGCGAATCGAGCACAACAGGGGTTAACAT
>OMQZ01000145.1 GCA_900313355.1 uncultured Rhodospirillaceae bacterium | reverse complement strand
TAAAAAGCTTGTCCCCATGCAGCCCGGCGACGTGCCCGTAACCTACGCGGACACCTCCGCTCTGGAGCGCGATTACGGCTTTAAGCCGTCAACGTCCTTGCGTGAGGGACTCAGGAAATTCGCAGAGTGGTATAAGGCGTTCTATAAAATATAAAGATATACAAAAACAAGCAAAAATAGAGGGTGACAAACAGATGAAAAGCGGACACGCTTTGACAGACAGAGTTGGATATCTAAAAAGGTTTTATTCTCACAAATTTCTATGCTCCGTTCTTATTTGTATAATAATCGGTTTGATTGTCTCGGTAGTTACAGGCTTTAGATTTGAGTATTATACAAATGATGATTATCAAATGTCCAATTTGTTTAAAAATGGTGAAGTGCATAATTTGCTTATAAACTTCTTTTTATCATCAGTCCTATCGTTTGTTCAACAACAGATAACTTTTATTAATGTATTTACCGTTCTTCAGCAGATATGTTGCTTGTTTTCAAGCGTTATTGTTGTCTATGTGCTATTAAAGAAGTTGGATGCAAAATTTGCTTTGTTGCTTTCTGCAATGATTTGTTCGTTTATCTTTGTTTCCGATGTACTTATAATACAATTTTCGCAAACGCCTGTCGTTATATGTGTTGCGGGAGTTGTTCTGGCATATTATGCTTCGTTATTTGAAACGAGAAGAAAATATAAACTGTTTCAGCTGATTGTTTCGGGTAGTATAATAGTCATTGCTTCCTTATTCCGATTCACGCCTTTTGGGGTTAGTGCAGGATTTGCTTTTTTGTTTCTGATATGTGTGATCTGTTCAAATATTTGCGGGAGCAAGAAAAGCGAAAAATTCCTCTCCGGAATAATCTGCTCCATTCGGAAATGCATATCTTTAATACTTGTTATTGCTATTTCTTTCTCATCAGCATTTTGTCTATATATATTCTCGGAAATAATCAATTCATCAGATTCAAGTTACAGCAAATTTGTTGAGTACAATAATGCGAGAAGTAGAATAGATGATTATGAAACCGCCCCATATGAAGGGCATGAAGCGTTTTATAACAGCGTCGGCATTAACTCAAATGCTGAATTAACTCTATTCCGTTTTGATAAGAATAAATACGACGCGCAAACCCTAAATAAAATTGCCGATTATTCCGAAAAAGTAATTCAAGGCGGTGATTCAAAGCCTGTTTACGCAATTAAAAAAGCTGTCAAAAGATTTTATAATTCAACAAAAGATATTTATAGATTCATACTATCTGTTAAAGAGAAAATAAATATTCCAATCAGCAATGTACTCTTTTTATTCTTTTGCGTAATTATTCTAATTGGTATTGCTGCATTCATTTTAATTGTACATAAAAAGAAGAAGCCCTTTGTCAAAACTAATAAAAACCGCATAAGACAAATCTTTGGTGCGTTTATTGTTATATCTTGGGCAGTGTTCTTTTTAATCACAAGAATAATGTTTGCGCAAATTACAAATCATAATTTTTTGTTTATTCCGCTTTTCCTTATTGTTTTAACAGCTTTTTTTATCGACAAAGCGCAAAACGGTTTTGCATATTTAGTTTTTTCTCTTGCGCCGATGGGGTTGTATTTGTATCAAGATAGTTTCAGAATGAGCTATCGTGTATCATTTAGTTTTTTATTTCCTGCGGTCATCTTTATGCTTGTTCTAATAGAATACCCAAAAGATAATGCTTCAAATAATAAAATTGTTAAGTATGTATCGTATTCAACGGTTTTAGCCGGGCTTGCACTTTGCACTGTATGGTGTGTATTCCGTTTCTACCCCCAGTATTCACTTTACTATGATATGAAACTGAGAGATTATATTGAAGAAAGCAATAATACATTTATTGTCGGTACATCTACCAACGCTTGTGTGGACGAAGGATATTATAATTCAATGTTGCCCCCCAGTATTCCCGAAAATGAAATAATGCTTGCATGGAGTAATTCCTCTGATTATTTTGAAAATGATTTGAAAGACAGGCAAATTCAAGACATTTTGTTAGATTCTATAAACAGCGATATGCGGTTAGTTTTGAAAGCTAATGAGGGAACTGATTTGGATGAGCAAAAACAGACATATGAAGATTATTATAATATTCATTATTTTAATGGAAACAAAAGAATAAAACTTGAAATAGAAAAGCAGTTTAAATACGATGTCTATTGTGATAATCCCGAAAGAAGCATCAGAAAAGTTGGTGTTTACAAGGTTGTAGAATAATTATTTTAAAAAAGTTAACTGAAAAATATGCCCGGCGAGGAAATAGATATGAAAAAGCAGCAGCAGGCATCGGCTATGTCGGTCTTTCCATTGCTGTGCTTTTGGCGCAGCACAACACCGTTACGCGAAGGCTTGCGGAAATTCGCACAGTGGTATAAAAATTTTTATAAGGTATAAGGTGAAAAGTATGAAAATAGCAGTAGCAGGAACAGGTTATGTGGGACTTTCGATCGCTGTGTTGCTTTCGCAGCACAACACGGTCAAGGCGGTCGATATCATCCCCGAAAAGGTAGAGCTTATCAACAAC
>OMQZ01000147.1 GCA_900313355.1 uncultured Rhodospirillaceae bacterium | reverse complement strand
TGTGTAGAAAATAAAAAATAAATCTTTTTTAGGTGTGTAACGGATAATTAAAATCAGTGTGAATAAGGCACCAATAACCTCAATAACCACAGCATAGCGCATATAAGAAAACATAAAAAGCCAAAGGAAGAAAGAAAGTATTAAAAAAACAAAAAGAAGCGTAAATGTTTTGTTTTCAAGAGTTTGTTTTCTTTCTTTTTTTGAAAAGAACAGAAAAACCGTAAAAAGCATAAACACGGTGTAATATAGCGTTATGCGGATATCGGTATAATAATTTTCACAAATTGCATAAGAAGTTTTGTGCCACAAAAACGGGAATATTATGAAATTTTTGAGCGTCGGTAAAAATCGCGTGTCTCTGTAGTTGAAATCATCAAAGTATGGTGAGTGAAAAATGTTGTTTAAAAACGGAAACATCGGATTGTTATATAAAACGGAGTATTTATACATAAAATAACCGTTAATGATAAGATAACCCGTTAAGCCGCCCAAAGCAAAAAGAAAGATGGTTTTAATAGGGGTTTTGAGATATTTGTGACAGATGATTAAGGACAAACCGGCTGCGATGCAATAGGGTATAATCGTTTGTTTTAAGCCTAAACCTACACCCATAATGAGGCCGGCGAGGAAAAATTTTTTCAAAGTTTGTTTTTGCTGAAATTTAATCATTGTAAGGAGGATATATAGTCCCCACAAAATAAAAAATGCTATTGGTATTTCATTGGCCGAAGAACCGAGTTGTGTGCCGACACCTTCGCCGCTTAAAATAACAACGCATAGAATGGCGAATAAAAAGCAATTTGTGATTTTTTTCATATCAATAAAGAGCGTCGTTATTTTGTAAACACAAAACAGCATCAGACCGCCCCAAATTCCTTGAAGCGCCCATATAAGGTTCGGATAGTTATTAAACCACTGTATATAAAAATAAAGCGGCAGGTCTATTATGGGGTTTAGAAAAGTATTAAAAGAAGCGGGGACAATGTCAAAGTTTAAGCGATCATTAAGAAAAGCCCAAGCGTTATAATAATGATAGTTTGTAAAATCCCATGAAATTTCGTTTTTAAGTGAGATGCTCATTAAAATGGTTGCGGCCATCAAAACGATAAATACGGATATATCTAATAATGTTTGTCGATTTAACTTCATTTTAACATTGCCTTATGCTATAATGTAGTAAATTAAAGGATAGAAATATGGAAAAAAAGAGTTTTTTGAAAGTTATCATCTTATTGTTTTCTGTGTTTTTTACAGGCGAAGTTTTTGCGGCGACAGAAACTGATGTGAGGGAATTTTTAAATGAAACGGGAGAGGGGTTTATTCAAACGCTCGGCCTTGTTGATAAGGCTGAAAAATATGCACGAATTGATGAGATGATTGATGAACACGTTAATAGCGAATATATGGGGCGTTTTGCCTTAGGGCAATATTGGCGCGGATTTGATGACGGGCAAAAGCAAACGTATCTTTCTTTGTTTAAGAGGTATTTAAAATCACTTTATAAAGCCTACCCGCTCGATTTTGAAACGAAGGGAATCGGATTTGAAATTTCAACAATCTCGCAAAAAGGGAATTTTTGGGATGCAACTTGTGTGATTGAGTTGCCCGAGCAATACAGAACGGAAAATTTTGAAAAGGTCTCCGTTGTTTTTAAAATTGAAGAAAACGCAGAAAAATTTTATTTAGTCGATTTGAAAATCGGAGAGGCAAGTATGCTTGTGACACTTCGGGGCAGATTAACAGATATGTTCAAAAATGCCGAAGATGAGATCGGTTGGTTTTTGGAAGATTTTGAGGATTTAACAAAATCAAACGAACAGCGCTTAGTACTCGAAAATTGAGGTGCTGTCTTTGACATACATATTTAAGTATTGTTCGATGTTTTGATACATTCTGGCGTTAAAATCAGACATCAGGTTTTGAACCATTTCGTTCCAATATTTTTCTTTTTGATCAATCGGTGTGTCAACCGGAATTCCCAGTTCACGCCATGCTTCAATAGAAGTTTGGGCCGTCGAACCGTTGGCTTCAATCACTTTTAAGACAACGTTTAAGGTTGCGCGGTAGCGCAGCATGTCTTTGCGGAAAAGTTCTTGGGCTTTTTCTTCACGCTCGGTTACGCTGGCGTCTTTGATGATAAACTGAGCCGTTCTGTTTGTGCTGAAATCGACTGCTTCCAAGCGGTCTGTCGCCCAAATGCGTGCAGCGCGTTCCAAGGAAATGGGAAATAAGTGTTCAACATTGGGGCGCGTAAATGAGGGAGTGAACTCGGAAATGGTATCTATTTTGCCGACAAGCAATGAGATGGGCGCATCTTGATTAAAGCGTGGCTCGGCATAGCGACGCGGTTCTGCCGTTTCTTTTTGATTGGCGCAGGCGCCGATGAAAAAAATCAAACAAAAAGCTAAGAGTTTATAAAATTTAGACATGAAAATATCCTCTCATTGCGATAACCTTTTTATATGTAAAACAAAAAAATGTTATTGCAAGTTTTTTTGATTATTTACGAGCTCTGTTTTTTTGAACGTGTATTTTTGAGAACAAAAATGACACGTTGCTTCAATGTTTCCTTTTTCGTCACACATTTCTTCTATTTCGGCAGGGGAAAATCCGGAAAGTGTTTTTTTGAGTTTTTCATAAGAGCAACGGCAACCGAATTCAAAGTTTTTGTGGCCTGTGATTTCTAAGTTGTTTTGATGAAAAAGTCTGTGCAAAATTTCTTGAGAAGATAAGTTTGCATCAAAGACCTCATCTTCTTTGAGGCTGTCGATAAATGCGGCGGCATCTTCCCATGTTTGAGCAATTTTTTCAGGTGATATGTTGTTTTCTTTTCCGCCTTTAAGGGGAACTTTTTGCAAGATGAGGCCTGCCGATAAAAAGCTTTTACTTTCACCTTCGGGGTGTTTGACAAAGAGTTTTAAGAGAGTAGGGACTTGTTCGGAGTTTGCAAAATAGCGCAAAGCAAGCTCACTTAGAGTTTTTCCTTGTAAATCAACAACTCCCTGATAGGGCGGGAGCCCGTTTTGTTCATCAACCGTCAGAGCCATATAACCGCCGCCGACAAGGTGAGGAAGTTGTTCAAAAATATCTTCTGTTTTGCGCAAGGCTTTTGCGGTTTTGAGTTTTTCTTCGTCAAACTTTGCACAAGATCTGATTTTGTTTTCTGCCGTGACATCGGTAACAAGAAGCGAAACCGGACCATTGCCTTGAATTTGGAGCGTGAAGAGACCGTTGTATTTTAACATAGAAGCACAAAGGGCGGCTAAAGCCGTCGTTTCGGCTAAAGCACCGGAAACATTTTGGGGGTATTGATGATTTTTTAAAATTGTTTGCAAAACAGCATTTAAGCGAACAAAACGCCCCATGAATGCGCCGTTTTCAAGATAAAAAGATGCACAAGTGTCAAAATTATTATTGGTCAATTTGAGATATCCTTATATAATCACATTTTAGGAAAACTTAGTTTAATTTGAGAGATTTTTCAAGAGATGACTTTTGACGCTCCACAAAATAAGAAAAAGGTTTTGAAAAAAATTACAAAACAGAGGCTTAAAAATATCGGCCTTTATTATTTAGAAAGATTTGAATCTTCCGTGCAAAATTTAAGAGATGTGTTGAAGCGAAGGGTGGATAAGTATGCCTATGAAAATAAAGATTTTGATAAAGCCCAAGCTTATCAGTGGATTGAGGAAGTTTTGGAAGAATTTCAAAAACTCAATTATGTTAATGATGAGAGGTATGCAGAGCTCAAAATTAAAGATTATTTGAATGCCGGAAAGCCTGCAAGATATATTAAAACAAAGCTTAAGGCTAAGGGCGTAAATGAAGATGATGTTGAGGATTTGCTTTCAAAAGAAGATTATGATCCCAAAAAAATGGCCTTAAAATTTGCAAAAAAGAAAAAAATAGGTCCTTATCGTCTTGATTTTGATGAACAAAAAGAGTTTAGGCAAAAAGATATGGGGACACTTTTAAGGGCGGGCTTTGATTATGAAATTGTTTGTGATATTTTGAGCCAAAATTTTGGAACAGAAGAGGACGAATTGATATGAAAATTGCTATTGTCGGAACAGGTTATGTCGGGCTTCCGAGCGGGGTCGGACTGGCATCGTTCGGATATGATGTGATTTGTGTCGATAAAGATACGGCAAAGGTTCAAAAGCTTCAGAACGGGGAATTAACCCTTTATGAAGACGGGTTGGCTGAACTTTTCGAAAAAGTTACAAAAAACGGAAAGCTAAAATTTACAACATCAATGAAAGAAGGCGTTCAAGATGCTGATGTTGTGATTTTGGCTGTCGGAACACCACCCCATCCGGAAACAAAAGAGGCGGATATGCGCTATATTTATGCGGCGGCGGAAGAGTTGGCTCAATACATCACGGGGTATACGGTCATTGCTGATAAGTCAACTGTTCCGGTCGGTACGGGAGATATGGTTGAGAGTATTATTAAAAAAGTTAATCCGCAGGCCGATTTTGATGTTGTTTCGTTGCCGGAATTTTTAAGAGAGGGTTATGCGCTTTATGACTTTTTTAATCCGGACAGAGTCGTTGTCGGTGCGAATACGGAGCGTGCGGAAGATGTTTTAAGAAAACTTTATGAGCCTTTGGCAGACAAAACACAAATGCTTTTTGTGAAGCGAAAATCTGCCGAAACAATCAAATATGCGTCAAATGCTTTTTTGGCTATGAAGATTCATTATATCAACGAAATGGCTAATTTTTGCGAAAAAGCGGGTGCTGATATTGACGAAGTCGCAAAGGGAATGGGGCTTGATAAACGTATCGGCAACAGATTTTTAAACGCCGGTCCGGGCTATGGTGGAAGCTGTTTTCCGAAAGATACGATGGCGATGGCTTTAATGGCTCAAAAATTTGGTGCGGATATGAGCCTTATTAAGCGCACGATTGAAGGAAACAAGGCACGCAAAAAAGATATGGCGGAGCGCATTTTGGCAATGGTTAATGATATTAAAGATGCTAAAATCGGCGTTTTAGGGTTGGCGTTTAAGGACGGAACAGATGATGTGCGCGAAAGCCCGGCTTTGGAAATAGTGAGCCATTTGCTTGACAAGGGTGCAAATATCATTGCTTTCGATTATAAGGCAATTGATAATGCACGCAAAATTTTGGGCTCAAAAATTGAATATGCAACGACGCCGGCTGATGTTTTTGAAAACACTGATGTTGTGGC
>OMQZ01000075.1 GCA_900313355.1 uncultured Rhodospirillaceae bacterium | reverse complement strand
TTTTTTACCATCAAGCTATGTCCGTCTACTCAAGAATTAGATGAGCTTTCTTATGCACGTTTTGATAAGATGGTTGAATTAGGTGTTATTGATGAGGTTGAGTGTCTTTATAAACGAAAACTTGATCCGAGTTTGCCTGCGATGAAGGCATTGGGCGTTCCCGAATTAATTGAATATTTTAAGGGTAAAACAAATTTATATTTGGCCGTTCAGAATGCTAAATTACACACGCGCCAATATGCAAAACGTCAACGTACGTGGTTTAAGAATCGTTTGCCTGCCGATTTCGAATACAAGAAGTGTTATAAAGGTGATTTTCCCGATGAGATGTTGGATATCTTAAAGAAAATCTGAAGATTTTGAACTCCTAATCACATTTTGTTACAAAGTGTAACATTTTTGTGAAAATTGTTAAAATTTTACTTGATATTTACTTTTTTTAGTGCTTTATAAGCGGTGAATTGTTACTTTTAGAAAGGAAAATTTTATGAAAAAGCTTTTAACATTCACCGCACTTAGCACAATTTTGGCCGCTGCTCAAGTGCAAGCAGCAGGTTTCCACCTTCGTGAACAATCTGCCGCAGCTCAGGGTAATGCATATGCAGGCGCGACGGCCGGCGCTGAAAATTTATCATATGCATATTTTAATGCAGCAGGCATTACACGTCAAAAAGGAACAAATATTAATCTTGGCGGAACATATATTGCACCGCGCGCAAGGGCTAAAAATATTTCAGCTACACCTGGCGGGCGAGGCGAAAATGTAGACAATGTTGTTCATGCTGCAGTTGCGCCAAATATGGCTGTTTCACATCAATTAAATGAAAAAGCCTATATTGCGTTGGCGCTCAATGTGCCTTTTGGTATGATTACAAAATATGATGAAGCCTGGGTTGGTGGACAGCATGGTGTGACATCAAAATTAACGACTGTCACGGCAACTCCTATGATAGCCTATAAAGTAACGGATAATCTTTCATTAGGCGCAGGATTGGCTGTTCAATATTTGAAAGCAAGATTGACAAGTTCTCCCAGACCGGGAGCGATTAACAGCTCGGTTGAAGGCAAGGCTGTCGATTGGGGATGGCAGGCAAGTGCGCTTTATGAATTTAATGATGCCACACGTATCGGTATGTCATACAGAAGCAAAATTATGCATAAATTAAAGGGCAAACAAAAGGTTCGTTTGGTTTCAAATGGCTCCTCAGTTATGCCTGATCTTGATATTTATGCGCACCTTAATATGCCTGCGATGATGTCTTTTGGTATTTATCATGACATTAACGAAAAATGGTCTGTTATGGCTGAATATCAACGTGTTTTCTGGAGCAGCTTCAGAGATTTGCATATCAAAGATTATGCCGGGACAGATCGCTTAACGAAAGAAAAATGGCGTGATACAAACTTTTATGCACTTGGTGCAAGCTATAAAATTGATAATCAATGGAAATGGCGTTTGGGCTTAGCTTATGATCAAGCGGCTGCTCGTTTGCAACACAGAACACCTCGTATTCCTGATTCTGACAGATTGTGGTATTCAACAGGTTTAAACTATCAGTATAATGAAAAACTTTCATTTGATGTGGCTTATACTTATATTTATGCGCATAAAGCTCACTTGGATACTTCCTTAACAGGCAATGGTGCTCCTCGTGTAAAAGCTGATTACACAAACTCTGTTCAGCTTTTCGGATTTTCATTAAATTACAAATTCTAAATCTCTTTATAAAGCTTGAAAAAAAAGAACCTCTTTGTAGAGGTTCTTTTTTTTGATGTGTTTTTTAATTCTTTTTCATTTTATTCCAGCCTTTAGGTCCTTCTTCTTTCGGAGCTTGAACAGGGGCTTTGGGCGATTGGTCTGTCCAATGACGAATAGGTTGTGCAGACTTTTGTTGATTAACAAGTGCTTTTTGTTCATCATTCAAGGTAACGCCAATCGGAAATGTTTGGTTTAAAAGAGCAGGGGATACAAATTCTGTTTTTAAACCCGTAAATACTTCAACAACACCTTCAATAGATTTAACGGCCGGTGCAGCATTAAACGATTTGAAAGTTCCGCCGTAAAATACGCTGATAGAAGGGCAGGGATTTGAAAACAAAACGTCTGTTGCGTCAATTCCTCTGACAAAACGTAGCATGATTTTCGGAGAAATCACGCATTGGGCTGTTGTTGTGGAAATATTTGTTTCTGTTTTGAAAAATTCATTACGGAATAAATCGGCATGTTCTTTTTCCAAAATGCCGCAGAATCCTGTCAATGCCATTTGATCAATCGTGTAGCCTTGATAATTTTCGGGAGCCGTTTCAACGTTGTAGCAAAACACACGTTCTGCATCCATAATATTTTTGAGAGCAGGAGCCGAAATTGATTTTTCAATAAATGGGTTAATTTTTGCTGTTTGAGCATAACAGCAATGAGCAACACCAGCCGCCAAAACAAATATGGTAGCCGATAAAGCATGGGCTGATTTCATAATTTATACTCCTTTAAAATATTTAATCTGCTTTTAAGGTATTATAGTTTGTTTAAAAGTTCAATAAGAAAAAAATAGCAATTACTTTTTTTTCTGTTATAATGAGATTTATGGGAGAAACTAAAAATGCGATTGATGGGGATATATTCTTTCTTTTTTGCTGTTTTTTTTGCGTTCAATGTTTGTGCGCAAATTGCTGTTAATAAAAATATGGAATCATATGTTAATCGAATTTCCGTTCAAGATGAGAAAAATTTGAACAGGTTAACGAAGTATTTGATTAAACCTTATGGAAGTGATTACGAAAAAGCAATGTCAATTGCTTATTATTTGTCTTCGAGAATCGCTTTTGATGATTATTTATATAAAAATACGCATTCGGTAAAAGCAAAGATAAAACATCGAAAATTGAAGACAATATTGAAAAGCAGGGCGGCAATCGGTAGCGATTTTTCGGCTTTGTTTGTGGCAATGTGTCAAAAGGCCGGTATTAAAGCTTATGAACAAAGAGGTTTTATTTTGCCACAAAATGAGCGGTTATCATCTCGCAATAAAGCAGATAAAATTCATGTGTGGAATTATTTCTTTTATCAGGGGAAGAAAGTTTATGTCGACTGTGCGCTTATGAGTGGCGGCAGAACAAGTTTTCCAATGTTTATCAGAGGAATTAATACCGATCAGGGCTCAAAAGAGAATAATGAGATTTTTGCCCGCAATATATATTCAATCAATGCATTTTATTTCGATTTTGATTATCGCGAAGAAGAAAAACTCTATGGTGTTCGCCATGTGGAACAAAATTAATCCGTGCTTAAAATATCTACGGTATTAAAGAGTATATTATCAAAGCTTAAGCCTGTCGAGTTTTCGATGGTGTTGAGCAAACCGACAAAGACTTTGCTGAAAGGATCATTTGCGTCACCGACATCTTGCACACTTTCTCTGAGTTTTGAACGATAACTTGAGGGCATATTTTGAATTTTTTGATTGTAACTCTCCGGAATTTGATAACCCATCTTTCTTAAGTGATCAAGCATTACAGTCATATTATGACGATTGACCTCAGGCGCCATCATTTCTTGATCGCCTTCGTTAAATATTGTTCCTTCGCCGATGTAATTTAATTTTCCGTGTTGACCGCTGCCGCGCCAGGTACGAACACCGCTTCTGTCACGAGACCTGGCCCAAGGATCAACAGGTAAAATCTCTCCGCCGCCACTGTTGTTTGAATAAATCGGAGCATCTGTGATGTCACTGCCGGCTGCGTCAGCTGCATTTGCGCCAAAATAACCACTGTTCGGTGAGGGTGGCTGAGGCGTCCATGGATTGGTTGGTAATTGAGCATATGCTGTATTTGCTATGGTAAACATGGCTGCTATTATGTAAAATCTGACGGAGCGCAACATCTCTTTTCTCCTAAATTTTTAACTCATGGGTTTATTATATCATTATTTTTTGTAAAAAAACAGTTACAAAATTGTGTCATTTTGTTTTTTTAGGGGTTAAAATATCTATTTCTTTTTCTAACTCTTTGATTTTTCTTTTGATTTTATCTATATCATCTTCTATTGGGTTTGTTGAATTTTTTTCAAGACCATAAGCGGAGAAGGTGTGGCTTGCGTTTTTGTTTATTTGATGTGCGGCCATTCCCACAACAGTTGAGTTTTCCTCAACATCTTTGACAACAACGGCATTCGAACCTATTTTGACGTTGTTGCCGATTGTGATCGGACCTAAGATTTGAGCGCCGGAGCCGATAATGACGTTGTCTCCTATCGTCGGGTGGCGTTTCCCGGATATTTTGCCGTTTTTGCTAAAAAGTTTTGTTCCGCCCAAAGTAACATTTTGGTACATTGTAACATTGTTGCCGATTTGTGATGTTTCGCCTATAACCACACCCATACCATGGTCAATGAAAAAACCATAACCAATGGATGCAGCAGGGTGGATTTCGATGCCGGTTAAAAAACGTGTTACCTGAGATAAAAATCTTGATAAGGTATGCCACTTTTTTTGCCATAGAAAATGATTGATTCTGTGACAAAAAATAGCGTGAAAACCCGAAGAAAACAGAATGGCTTGAAATCTGGAAGATGTCGCCGGATCGCGCCTGATAACCGAATCTAAATCCGATAAAATTAAAGACTTGAAATTTTTTTTCATTTTGTGTTATATTCCTTTCATCCGATTCTAATATAAATTTAAAATTAATCTTGTAAAGAGGTTTTGTGATATGGTTGAAGTATTGTTTAACGGACCTGCCGGCAGATTAGAAGGTAGATATCATAAATCAGAGCGTCAAAATGCTCCTGTTGCGCTTATTTTGCATCCGCATCCGCAGTATGGCGGTACAATGAATAACAAGGTTGTTTATACGCTATTCACTTGTTTCAGAGATTTGGGATTTTCTGTTTTGAGGTTTAATTTCAGAGGTGTCGGGCGTTCTGTAGGGCAATTTGAAGATGGTCCCGGCGAATTAGCTGATGCAACAGCTGCGCTGGATTGGCTTCAACATGAAAATGTGGATGCCAAACAATGTTGGATTGCGGGATATTCGTTTGGTGCGTGGATTGGTATGCAGCTTTTGATGCGTAGGCCTGATATTAACAACTTTATTGCGGTATCACCTCCGGCAAATGAAAAAGATTTTACGTTTTTAGCCCCTTGTCCGACTTCCGGTTTAATTATTCAGGGCGGAAAGGATGAAATTGATGATCCTGATCAGGTGACACAACTTGCAAGACGCCTCAATATGCAACGTCATGCGGATGTTGATTTTGCTCTCATTGAAGAAGGGGATCATATGTATAATAATCATTTGGTCGATTTATATAAAGTCACCGGAAATTATATTTTAGATATTGTCAACCATCGTCGGGCTCCTCGCAAAAAAGAGTTTACGCCGGAGGAAGAGGCTCTGATGCTTCAAAATGAGGCGATGATGATGGATGATGATGACGACGAATAAAAAAAGTTCGCGTAACAAGTCATCCAGAGTAATTTTCTGCGGTCTTGCAAAATTCATGTAGGTTTATCTACACTAAAATTTTGCTCGCCTTGAAAATCGCTCTATCTGACCTGTTCTTCGAACTTTTGCGCTTTATTTTCCTTGTTTACAGACTCCTGCAGACGACATACACGATATCCGAGATTTTGAGTCAGAAATTTTATTTTTCGTTTTTAACGATTGTTTGATCACCGTGTCCGGGGTAGAGAATTGTTTGGTCAGGTAGGGTAAAAATTTTGTTTTTGATGTTTGTGATCAGTTCGATATAGTCTCCGCCGGAGCCCTCAATATCTGTCCGTCCGATGCCGTTTTTAAAAATTGTATCACCTGTGAAAGCAATGTTCTCTTTTGGGTTGTAATAAATGGCCGAATCGATTGTGTGTCCGGGAGTTGCAATGATTTTTAGAAATATTTCGGGATTTTCTTTCAAGGCAATTAAATCGCCGTTTTTTACGGGAGTGATATTTTTAATAACTTCGAAATTTGTGAAATGATTTGCAAGAGCGGGGTTTGAAAGGTAGGACTTTGATGTTTCAATTCCTATCATTTGAATGTTTAAGATTTTGGAAAGTTCCAGTGCGGCACCGATATGATCAAGGTGCGTGTGTGTGAGCAATATTTTTTCAATTGTCCAATGGTGCTCTTCGATGATTTTGAGAAGTTTTTTAGCGTATGCCGAAGGGTCAATGATGAAACCGTGTTTTGATATTTCATCAATGAAAAAATAACAGTTTGAAGCAAAAACATCTGTAAATTCAATTTTTTTTACAATCATGTTTTATAGTTCACACTCGCGGCAACAAGAATCGTCTTCAAGTTGGATGTTGCAATGGTTGATGTCAAATTTTTTTGAAAGTAAGTCATTGATTTTGTGTACAAGTTCTAAATCAGAACCTTTAATGTGGCATTCTAAAGATATGTCGTGTTCGCTGATTGACCAGACATGGATATGGTGTATATCATCAACACCTTTGATTTTTTTGATAGCCTTTTCAATTTTATTCAAATCAATATTTTCGGGTGCGGCATTCATTAAGATGTTAACGATGGGTTTAAATGAAACAACAGATTGAAAAATCATATAAAAAGCAATTACTAAAGCCATAATTCCATCAACAAAATAAATGTCGAATAAAACGATACAGATGCCGGATAAAATGACACCTAAGGAGCCGAACGCATCTGCCAAATTGTGAATAAAAACCATTTTCATATTGGCGCTATGGTGTGCGTCATGGTGAGAAATTTTTGCAGTTAACGCGTCAACGATAAGCGCAAGAACAGAAATCCAAATGATGAGCCAGCCATCAATTGAATGTGGGGAGATCAGGCGTTCAATGCCTTCAATAATAAGGTATAAACCTGAAATGAAAAGTAAAATCAGGTTAACAAAACCGCCGATTACTTCGGCACGTTTGAATCCGTACGTATATTTTCTTGTGGCTTTTTTGTGTCCGATTTTAAAGGCAACCGCCGCAATCAGAATGGAAAAGGCATCTGAGGTGTTGTGAAGTGCGTCGCCTATTAAAGATATGCTTCCGGCAATGATGCCGCCGATTATTTCGATTAAAGATAAAAGTATATTGATAATAAACGAAATGAACAAATATCTAACTGATTTTTCGCTGACTTCGTGATGATGGTGGCAATGTTCGTGTGCGTGATGATGTATCATGATTTTCCCTCTCTGTTATAATCTGTTCATTTATGATGAAAAAGTCAAGAATTGATTTGATGTTTTGCATTTGTTCGTGCACTATATCTTACAGGAGAAAATAATGAGTTATTGCAATTGGGACAGAACGTCCGCGGTTAATGCAAAATATCATGATGAAGAATGGGGCGTTCCGCTTCATGATGATAAACGGCAGTTTGAATATTTGAGCTTGGAAGTTATGCAATGCGGTTTGAGCTGGACTATTGTTATTAATAAACGAGAGATTTTTCGTTTCTGCTTTGATGGCTTCGATTTTGAAAAAATAGCCGCGTATACGTTGCAAGATGTTGAAAGAATAATGAAAACGGAAGGGATGATTAAGAGTCGGCGTAAGATTGAAGCTATTGTTAATAATGCAAAGTGTTTTCAAAAGGTTAGGGAAGAATTCGGTTCGTTTGATACTTATTTATGGGGATATTCAGGCAACAAAACGATTTTGTATGATAAACATGCCAAAGGTTATATTCCTGCTTCAAACGGGCTGTCCTTAAAAATCAGTCAGGACTTAAAAAAGAGAGGTTTTAAGTTTCTGGGACCGGTTGTTATGTATTCGCATATGCAGGCTTGCGGTATGATTAATGACCATGATGAGAATTGTTTGAGGTATCAATATATTAACAATCACTATCCAACTGTTTGTAAAAGACGGGATAATGAAGCAGGTGTTCTGTGTTTTAATAAATAGTTGCTGTATAGCATCTTTGTTTTTTATTTAAATCAATGATTTGTATTTAAATGTTGTTGTTTTAAATTATATTTATTTTACATCTAAAACATTAAGATGTAATAACAATTGTTTGATTTTTAATAAAATGTTTTTCGTTAATGTCCGTTTCGGAGAGACTTAAAGCCAGCAAACAAAAACCCGAATCTTGCGATTCGGGTTTTTGATTTTTAAGTTGCTTAACTTAAATTATTTTCTGTATTGAACAGCCATCGGCTCAGGAGCCTTTTGAGGGCATAAACCGCCGTTTTGGCATGTATAAGGTTTTTTGACATACGATGTTTCAGAATATGTTTTCGGCTCATAAACTGTTGTGTATGTAACATTCTTGTAGAGAACTTCAACAGGCTCTTCTACAGTATAGCTGTGAGCGCCGCAGCTGTTGCAACCTTGTTTAACAGGAGCTTGAACCGGAGCTTTAACACCGCAAGCGCGACGAGGTTGAACAGGCTGAACATTTTGAGCAGGGGCAACAACAGGTGCCGGAGCTACTTGAGGTTCTGGTTGACGTGAAGCGCAGGCAGAAATACCGGCTACGATTGCTAACATTACGATAACGTTTTTCATGTTTTCCCTTTCAAAAGATGTTAAATCAAAAAACCTTTTGGTTTAACGAATTGCTTGATTTATAACAGATAAGACACATTCAAAAGTTTGCACCCTATCTGTTGGTTGAGGGCACTATACACAAAAAAAATCGTTATGTCAATAAGAAAAAATTAAAAAAGTATTAATTTTTTAAAAAAATCTATATTTTTCATATGCTTAATGTGTTTAAATATTTGAAATTTCTTTAAAAAATTATACACAAAGATATAGACGATTTTTCTTGCGAGGGGGTCGAAATTATGGTATATTAAAAACTGAAATGACAATTAAGGAAAATTTAAGAATTATGGGGGTAATATTCACGCGAGTGAATTCTACAAGAAGGAGAAAAACAATGAAAAAGATCATTCTTTTGGCGGGAGTTGCGAGCTTGGTTGCGTTTGGTGCAAATGCGACGGAATTAACGGCAAGCAGCAATATTAAGGCAAAAATCGTCGATTCAATGACTTTAACTCACGAGAGTGCAGATCAATTAAACTTTGGTACAATGATGTCATCTGCCGCTCATACGGTCAGTTTGACGAGTGCCGGCGCAAGAAGCAGTACGGATGACGGTCAGTTGGTTGATGACAGCGGTAACACGCCG
>OMQZ01000048.1 GCA_900313355.1 uncultured Rhodospirillaceae bacterium | reverse complement strand
TTGTCCGATTTGCTTTAATTTTTTTTTAAACACAGCCTTGACAATCCTTTCCAAAATTTGCTAAATAAATGATATCAACTTACTTATGATGTCATCACAATTTTTAACCTTATATAATTATGACAAGAACTATTCAAGAAATTTTGGCCGAAGCAGAAATTATGGCCGAATCGCCCCGCAGTGTCAGAATCTTCAACGAACTCACCGCTAAACTGGGGCGTCCTCTCAGTTGCTACGACATCGGCAAATACACCGATGCCCTCGAGTCGAGCATTAACCCTGATGAAGTGCTCCAAGACATGGCTCTCGACGTCCAAAGCGTCGTTTCCAGCATCAAGGAGCTCTTCCGCGTCGACGTCCGTCCCGACATGAGTGTCGCTCAAATCGCTCAGATGCTCTGATTCTTCGTCCTTTTTCAAGCGTTTCCTCTCCGGAAACGCTTTTTTTAAATAAATTTGCCAAAATTTTAAAAAAATTATTGACAAACTTTCAATTTTCGGCTATATTCTAGTTAATCAAAAAGAATTATGTCTAACTATTAAAATACAAAATCATGGAAAAAATGAAAAATGCCGCTCAGAATGGTCGTCAGCTCGTTACCGTCGTTCGTATCCGCCCCCTCGGCTGGTTCGAAGAAGGCTCACGAATCGATTTCACGAACTACAAGCATCCCAGGATTTGGGCCATCATCCCCGCATGGAAGGACAACAATGGTGTGCTGACCTCGATCAAGACCGGCAAGGTCGTCTCTGTCACCAAGCGTGATGAGATCCGCCCCGAAAGCATCGGCACCGCGTTCGACTACGAGGATGGCACCAAAGTCATCTTCACCCGCGGGTGGCAGAACGGCCGCTACACGACCTTCCTCACCGAGAGGACCTGCCGCGACAACGAGTGCGTGGTGGTCCCCGCCTTCGGCGAAGAACTGACCGCCCCGCCCAAGCGGGACTAACCAACTAATTAACCAATCAACCGAAAGCCTGCCCTCTCTAGAGCGGGCTTTCATCTTTTTTAAATTCTTTAATTTTTTGGCTTAAAGCTTCAATCTTATAATTTTTCAAAATCTCGCCGAATCGCTCATCTTTTTGCAAATTTTCAAATTCAGGCAAATCCGTTGCTTTTATATTTTCAATCACACACTCTGCCATTTTCAGCAATTTTGCTTTCAGATCAAACATTTCGGATTCTTTTTGCCTGTTTTCGCAGGCTGAGCCCAAGAAATCCGCACGACACACTTCAATATATTCTTTCAAATATGACCTGTGAGCAATTGTCATGGCACAAACCAGCTCATAAATTTTAGCAGCCCTCATTTCAAAAATCATAAAATAATGCATATGAAACTTTGCGCTTTGAAGGGCAAAATCTTTATAAATATTTGGCACATTCAGCCTTTTACACAAACTTAAAATCGGCTCTTTTGCCCTAATTGCATGCCCATGATGCGACGGAAGCTCATTTTTTGGGGTTAACGCTTTTCCCAAGTCATGCGTCAAAACGCCGAATTTTATAAGCGCATTTTTGCTTTTTATCACATCAAGCGCACTCATCACATGGCCGCCTGTGTTCCCTTCAGGGTGGTATTTTGTTTTTTCCGGCACTTCAAAAAGCACATCAACTTCCGGCATAATCTGTTTTAAGGCTCCGATTTTGCGCATCAACACAAAAAATTTTGAGCTTTTCTCAGCTTTCAATGCCTTTAAAACTTCTTCCCAAATTCGCTCGCTCGGCAGATTTTCCATTGCCCCTTCTTCAACCATCTTTTTGCATAATTCGAGCGTTTTCGGCTCAACGTCAAAATCAAGCTGCGCACTAAAGCGACAAACTCTTAAAACTCTTAACGGGTCTTCAATAAAATGCGTTTCGCTCACACACCGCAAAATTTTGTTTTGAATGTCTTTGATTCCACCGAAGGGATCAATATATTCTCCGCTTTCTTTATCAAAGGCTATTGCGTTACAGGTCAAATCCCGCCTTTCAAGGTCTTCTTTTAAGCTAATGTCGGGCGAAAACACAAATTCAAAATCCGTGTGTTTTTTTCCTTTTTTAATTTCTTTGCGCGCTAAGGCGTATTCTTCTTTCGTGTCGGGGTGCAAAAAAACCGGAAAACTTTTTCCGACCGAGATAAATCCCATCGCCGTCATTTCTTCTTTTGAGCCTCCTACAACCACATAATCGTTATCATGCGCCTTAAGCCCTAAAATCTCGTCTCTGACCGCACCGCCGACCTTATATATTTTCATTTCAACCTCTTTGATTTTTATTTTTATAACATAGTCTGTTTTTTTTGATAATACCACCTATTTTTAGGCTTTATGCCTATCTCCTTGACAAGCTTGTTTTTTGTGCTAGCATAGTGAATATTTCAAGATTATTGTTTCATTTAAAATTATTTCATATGTTTGTGTCCATTATTCGCATTGCTTTCTGGGTATTCTTTTTTATCCAGCTTATGCTTCTTATCTTTGAGTCTAAGCTCAAGTTTCACATCAAGGCCGTTTATTTAGATGTTGCCTTTGCTCTCAAAATCGTTTTTCTGGTTGTTTGCACGGGGTGTGTCTTTGCCTCTTTCAGCCTCTACTCGAGTTGGTTTTTAGAGCTTGTCGCCATCCTCTTCGGACTTTTGTTTTCTTTTATGGTCTGGTACTTGTATCTGCCGAAATCAATCGACCCCGATCTTTCATACACCATGACCGATCTTCAAAGCGGAACGATCCTCAAACTCAAAGAAACATGGGTATATCTTATTTTCGGAAAAATCAAAACCCAAAACCGCACTTTCCATGTTCATGCCGTGCTTTCACCGGAAGAATATATGCTTTTGTGCGCCAAGGGTTTTTTTGATCCGAAAGCTCACAACCGCAACCTTGTTGTCAAACTCGATAAGACAGATGTCGGAAGTTCTGAAAACAACTTCAGCCAAGCGCGCGTGCGTCCGCTTACACCGATATCTATGTGCTAGAAAGGGGATTCAAAAGAATCCCCCTTTTTTAATAAGCACTCAAAAATGAAAAATCTATCTTATTGATGATTAAGAAACCAACGACAGCGGTCATCAATGCATAAATTTTAAGCATTGTCATTAAAACCTGATTTTGCATCAAAGGCAGATATTTTTGAACTTTTCCAAGCCCGAAAAATACCGCTTTTAATATCAACATCAGCGCCAAAATCTGTATAAAATATCCGTGTGCCGTTAAAATGTCTGAAAACTGATATAAATAAACCGGCAATCCGCCCCAAAAAACAAAATACAGACAGATAAAAAAGAGTGCCAACTTATTTAAGCGCACGAACTCACGCCTTTTTTGTTTTTTTAAGGCT
>OMQZ01000039.1 GCA_900313355.1 uncultured Rhodospirillaceae bacterium | reverse complement strand
TCATGATTATGGCGGTGCCCTTCGATTCGTTGGTGGTGCGGTAAGAGACGCATTAGCCGGAATGAAGGGATTTGAAATCGATTTAGCAACAGATTTAACGCCGGATGAATTGGTAGAAGCTTGTGGTGAAAAAGGTCTGAAAACCGTTTCTCTCGGCTTAAAATTCGCAAGAACGGGGGTCGTGATAAATAACCGTATCTTAGAGGTTTCATCTCTTCATAAGAGCGAAAAAGCAAGCTTAAAAGACTCAGATCTTTCTTTTACAGATGATTGGAATGCTGATGCATCAAGGCGCGATTTGACAATTAATGCTGTTTATGCAGATGAAAACGGAAACGTTTTTGATTATTATAACGGTATTGATGATTTAGAAAAAGGGGTTGTGCGGTTTATTGGTAAAGCCGAAGAAAAAATCAAAGAACAACCGATTCGCATTTTGCGTTTTTTCAGATTTTATTCAACTTTCGGAAAAACAAAACCGGACTTGAAAGCATTAAAAGCTTGTGTGAAAAACAAAGATTTGTTAAAAACAATTGCAATAGAAAAAATAAGAGAAGAGTTTTTTAAGATTTTAACGACAAAAAACGCTTCAACCGTTGTGGAAATGCTTGTTGAGAATGATATTTTATCATTCATATTTCCGAAAAATGTCAACACACGTGCACTTGAAAATTTAAATAAAGTTGTTTCTTATAATCATTTAGAAGCAGATTCGATCAGAAGACTGTTTATTTTATTTGAGCCGGATTCTGTTTTAGCGGATTCTCTTGCTTTAAGGCTTCATTTAACAAAAGCGCAAAAATCTCGATTGGTTAATTTATCAAAATTTATTTTTAATCCGGTTAAATTTGATGATGAAACGTATTTGAAAAAAGTGATGTTTTCACACGGAAAAGATTTTGTGAAAGATAAAATCTTAATTGCGCTGTCTTATAACAATATGACAGATTATGACGTTAAAGAACTTTTTGATAAAATAGATCGTTTTGATATTCCTCAATTTCCGATACACGGAAAAGATTTAATTGAAATCGGCATGAAAGATTGTTTGCCGATAAAAGAAATCATTGCGCGCTTAAAAGCTGATTGGATGGATTCAGGGTTTATTTTATCAAACGATGAACTAAAACAAAAAGCCAAAAAAATGATTAAATAAGCTTTTTATAAAACAATTTTAAAAGCAATAAAGACGATAATTAAGGTAAAAATTCGCGCAATATGGCGAATCCAAACACTTTTATCGTATTCGGCAGAGCTGCGAAAAACACCCATCACCAAAATAATGCTGTAAAAAATTAAAAAAGCAAGCAATGTAAAATACGAAATGGTTAAAAAAAGCATCATGTTGTCCATATTAATAAAAGAGAATACTTTTCTGTAATATTCAAAAAGGCGCAAACCGTTTAAGCGATGAATAAGAAAAATACGGAAAAGATACATGATAAAAGTGATTAAAGACAGCCCCCAAACACCATATTTCCAAAACATTTGTCTTAATTCAAACTGACCGTGTAAAATTTTTGAAAACATAACCTTTCTCCCTTAAAAAGAACAGACTCATAATAGACGAATTTTATTAAAACTTTGTTATAATATTGATGTAAGGCTTTTGTCCGAGCTTTTTTTGAACATCAGCGATATAAGCGTGAATATCAGACCAATCAGTCCATTTTTCAACAAACTCTTGAGCTGTTTGAACGGATTTTGAAAGCTGAACAAAAATGGTTTCGGAAAGCAATTTTTTCATCACTTCATCAATTTTTTCAAAACGAATATGAAGCTTATTTTCAGCATCAAAGAAAATAACATTGTTTTTCAAAAGATAGTTAAATTCGAGCAAATCAGCCACGCGATGCGGTTTTGAAATAACAGGTTTTGCTCTTAAAAACAAAGATATAATCCATGAGGTATAAATCTGTTTTAATTCAAAATCGTTATAGGTCCCGAAATGTTTTGCAACCTCACTCATAAACGCGATGGAAACAGTGTTTGCTTTGTGTTCTTCAATGGTATGTGCATAAACACCGAGCGCATTTTTGAAACTGCTGTCAGGGCCGAGTGAGTGACCGTTTTCATGGCCGATTACAAAATGGTGGCGCATGGAAGCGTCATAATATTGATGAAGTTCGGGAGAAACAAGAATATTTAACAATTTTTTGGCACGTTCCTCATCTTTTGCAAAGCGAACCTGACGATGATAAACATTTCGTCTGCCGCCGCCTGTTTGAACGGATAATTTGTCATCATTCGGAAGATTTTGAGCGGTGGTGATGCCGCCTCTGCACATGGCATAATCACCTGTTAAAGCCATTAAATCAACATCAACCATGGTTTGTTTTGAATCTGTTTCAATTTTTTGAGTGTAGCTTTCATGGTAAGGCATCAATTTTGCAAGATAAGGCAAGGTGTCTTTAGATTTTAAAATAAGCTCGGTGCCTTTTTGATTAAGAAGACCTACCCTGCAGCCTAAAGTGTCTTTGGGGTTGACCTTGATTTGAAAATCTTCAATTAATTTTTTAAGCTTAGGATTTGAAAACACGGTTCCGGTTAACTCATCTTCATAATTTTCACGAGAAACCGTAAATTCAATCATGTTGTTTTGTAATTTTGCCCAATGCTTATCGGCAAGCATATCCATATCTTCATTATTTTGTAAAAAAGCCTGTGCCTGCCATGAAAGATAGTCTTCAAATTCATGATCTGTCGTGTAGTGAGCCGCAACTTCAAGCTCGTTGGCAATTTTTGAAAACAAAGGTTCGAAATATTGAGTGTAATCAATGGCTTTTAAAAATTTCCCTTCACGGCGAACCATGGTTCTGTTTGATAAAATCTTTTTAATCTCATAGGTAAGATTTTCTTCAAACATATCAATCAAAATTTTATGAAACTCATCAACACTCAAATCAGAAGGATAAAAATTTCTACCGGGATTTTGATGAACATTTTTTAATATTTCAACAGGCTTAGGATCAATACCGTTAAGACCGGCAACACCGTTAAGGCTCTTAAAAAGACGATAAGCTTTTTGAATATGTTTATTGTCTGAATTTTTTTCAAAAGCCTGTTTAATTTGGAGGTTTAGAGGGTGGTCTTGTTCTAAAGCAACATCATTAATGAAATTTGCGGCATTGATTAAATGTGCTAAAGCCTTTTTATCATTTTCATCAAGGGTTTGATATGTTTCAAAATCAGCGCCGATCAGCTCAATATCACGCATCTGATTTTCCAAGATGTCATCAAGTTCTTCTTCAGTTAAATTTATTTCGTAATTTTCAATTTTCATTTTTGATCTCCGATATTTGAATTTTTGGCTTTAGAGAAAATCTTTCGGCGGCGTGTAAAATATTTTGATGATTAAAACTCTGATTTTCAAAAACAGCAATAATTAAACTTGTCTTATCTTCAATGATTTCTTTAACAACTCCCTGATCAATATCGCATGATACCTGAATAGAAGGAATATGGTCTAAAAAGGGCTCAAAATAAGAAAGGTCATCATGTGTGCAATTAATAAGAAAAATTTGTTCGAAAGATGACGATTCGATAAAAGAAAGAAGGGGCTTTAAATAAGATAAATTTTTTCTGTTTTCAAGAAATAGGATTTTGTTTTCATCTAAGTTGTGATTTTGGAAAACAACAGAATAGAAAAAAGAAGGATTCGGTTCTAAGGGCAGAGGTTTCGGTTTTGGGCTTAAATAAAGTTGGTTAAAACGAATAAAGTTCAGAGCAACAATAAAAAAAAGGCAGAAAATAAAAATAATCCGCGCAAACAGTTTTTGATAAAAAGATTTAGCGTTATTTTGTTCCATATAAAGCCCTCAAAGAACAATCTAGATGATTTCAAAAGCGAATAAAAGAAAAAAATAAAAAAAAATCCACAAATGAAAAAATAATTAAAAAAATGTGTTATTGACAGGGTGTTTTGTTGGTGTTAAACAAAAGAAAAAATAAAAGAGGAAAAAATGGCAAGACGAAACACAATAAAAATATATGAAAAAGAAGATTTTGAAGGCATGAGAAAAGCAGGACTTCTTGCTGCCGAATGTTTGGATTTTATAACACCTTATGTGGTTCCGGGCGTAACAACCGAAGAACTGGACGACTTGTGCCATAAATTTATTGTTGAACACAATGCCATTCCGGCATGTTTAGGTTATCACGGATATCCTAAAACGGTTTGCATTTCAACAAATCATGTGATTTGTCACGGCATTCCGGACAAAGAGCACAGACTTCTTGACGGAGATATCACAAATATTGATGTGACGGTGATTGTTGATGGTTGGCACGGAGATACGAGCCGTATGTATTATGTCGGTTCGCCGAAAATTAAGGCAAAACGCTTATGCGACGTTACATACGAATGTTTAATGCGCGGTATTGATGTGGTTAAGCCGGGGGCTCATTTCGGCGATATCGGTGCGGTGATTGAAGAATATGCACATCACTACGGATATTCTGTGGTGGATATGTTTTGCGGGCACGGCTTGGGCAGAGTATTTCATGATGAACCGAATGTGATGCATTGCGGTGTTAAAGGAACGGGTCCGGTGATGGAAGAAGGAATGTTCTTTACGATTGAGCCGATGATTAATATCGGCAAAAAAGACGGTTTGATT
>OMQZ01000077.1 GCA_900313355.1 uncultured Rhodospirillaceae bacterium | reverse complement strand
GTTTGTTTGAGTCATAAAAATCTTAATGCAAATCGCGCACAATTTTTGAGCGTTTTAGGGGTAAACAGCACAGATGTTTTGTTTAATGCACTTCCGATGTTTCATTCGTTTGGGTTGACGGTCGGAACGATTGCGCCGCTTCTTTCGGGGGTTAAAGCGTTTTTCTATCCGTCGCCGCTTCATTATCGTGTTGTGCCGGAGCTTATTTATGATGTAAATGCGACAATTGTTTGCGGAACCGACACATTCTTTTATGGTTACGGCAGATTGGGACATCCGTATGATTTCTTTAATATTAAATATGCGATTGTCGGGGGTGAAAAATTAAAGCCTCGAACGTCAGAGCTTTGGATGAAAAAGTTCGGTGTGCGGATTTTGGAAGGATACGGAACAACAGAAACAGCGCCCGTTTTGGCTTTGAATACGCCAATGTATATCAAAGAGGGGACAGTGGGCAGATTTTTGCCGCATATTAATTACAAGATTGAAAAAGTTGAGGGAATCGAAAAAGGCGGCAGGTTGTATGTTAAGGGCGATAATGTGATGAAAGGCTATATTAAGGCAGACAAGCCGAATGTTTTGGAAAGCTATGAGAATAAATGGTATGATACCGGTGATATTGTTGAAACAGATGAAGATGGTTTTATTTCGATATTAGGGCGGTCAAAACGATTTGCAAAAATCGGAGGAGAAATGATTTCTATTTCAGCCGTTGAAGAAAAAATTGAAAAACTTTATCCAAATGCAATATGCGGTGTTGTGGCTTTAGAAGATGAGAAAAAAGGTGAACAGCTTGTTTTGATCACAAATGATGAAACAGTCACGGCAGATGATATTCGTGCGTTTTTTAAGGCGCAAAAATTGAGCGAACTTTGGATGATTAAAAAGGTTGTTTTCATTAAAAATCCGCCTTTGCTTGCGAGCGGAAAATTTGATTATCAAACAGGTGCAAAAATGCTTGAAAGTGCTTCATTTTAAATTGTCTTTTTTGCTTGACCGACTTTGAAAAATATGATATATTTTTAGGTAATAAAAAATATTATTTTTGATAAGGAGTGACGGCCATGACAAGTTCTAACGAAACACTCAAACACATCATCAGAGATTATAATCCTCAAAAGCAAGAGATGTTGTGTAAAATCGATTTGATTAAGCTTTCTCAAATGGAGGCTTTGAAAAATCCGACCCCCGATAAAAAAGATGTATATGAAGCGTTTTTTGATTATGCGGAAAAACTGAAAGAAAATCATCCGGCATGGGACAGCGAAAGTTATATTAAAGCAAGGTTTGGTTCGGCGTATGAAAAAATGGCAGAAATTGCACCGGAAGCTTATCAAAAATATGAGCAAAAACTGCATCCTCAAGAAATATCTCAAAAGAAAAATTATATTAAACCGGAAACAACCATCAGCTATAATTAAAAAAATGAAACCTCTCTTAAAAAGGGAGGTTTTTTTTTAAGATAATTTTTTTTCAATCAGTTCGGCAGTTTTTCGCGTTAGGGAAGAAACACAGATTATAAAATCGTCGTGCTCGATGAATTGATGTTTCGGGTGGGTATTTTTTGCGCCTAATTTAAAATCAGCTTCGTAGGCAGTCCATTTTTTACAAAAGTCTTTAGCCGTTTGGCAGGTGCCGAATTTCATGCGCAAGGCAATTTTTTGAAAATCGCGCGTTTCATCTATTTTTTCAATATCAACACCAATCGGGTGATCATCTGTTGCCAAAACAACGAAATGATAGCTATGTGCGAGGCTGACAAACAACTTGTCGGAAACGACTTTCCCATTTTCAAAGCAGAAAAAATCATTATGAAGATATTCTTTGAGCAAAAGTCTGCCGACGAGAAATTGCAACAGGCGATTTTCGTCTTTGATTTTTTGTAAGCGCAGCGAATCCTGAGATTTAAGCTCAGGTGTTTTAGCAAGAATAAATGCCTGCCTATTGATTATTTGATTTAAGTTTGCTATAAAGAGTTTCATAAAATGTTTATACACCCTTCATTTAAAAAGGTCAAGAGATGCAATTAAGTGCGCGATATCAAGCTGTTTTTGAGCTTTTGGAAGAAATTTTTAAGGACAGGTTGCCGGCAGATATTTTGGTTAATCAATATATGCGTGAGCGCAAATATATCGGCTCGAAAGACAGGCGTTTTATTTTAGATACGGTTTGGGAAATTGTGCGCAGGAGAATGCGTCTTTCTTTTGAGGCCGAATCGGATGAGGCGCGGAAAATTTTGCTTGTTTTCTTAAAAGATGAAGATTTTGATATTATCACGGGTGGGCAATACGGTTTGAAACCGCTGAGTTCAGATGAAAAAAAATGGCTCAAAAGTCTGAAAGAAAATGTTTATCCGCCGCATGTCGCACTCGAATTTCCGAAGTGGTTATATGAAAGAATCGGCGATGAGGGACTTATGCGCTCATTAAACGAGAAAGCAACAGTTGATATCAGAGCTAATTTTGTTTCACAAGAGGAACTTAAAAACAGACTTAAATCTGAAGGGCTGTTTTTTTCTAAAACACCATACAGTCCTTTCGGATTGAGGTCAGAGGAGCGAATCAATTTAAATAATTGTGTTTCGTATCAGGAAGGGTTGTTTGATCTTCAAGATGAAGCGTGTCAGGTTGCGTGTGTGTTGATCAATCCGCGCTCTAGTGAAAAAATTGTGGATTATTGCGCGGGGGCAGGCGGTAAAAGTTTGGCACTCGGTGCAATTTTGAAAAACGAAGGGCTAATTTTGTGTCATGATGTTAATTTTAATCGAATGGATGCGATTAAAGCCCGTGCGGAGAGATTATCTGTCAAGAATTTAAGGCTTGTTAAAAAAGTTGAAGATTCGGATTTTGACTGTTTCGTTGTTGATGCGCCATGTTCCGGGAGCGGAACATTTCGACGTTCGCCCGATGGAAAATTTCGCTTAAGTCCTGAGAGGCTAAGCGAGCTTGTTCAAATTCAGGAAGATATTTTGGAAACAGCTTATCAACACACGAAAAAGGGCGGGCGGATTGTTTATATGACCTGTTCTGTTTTGAGCGAAGAGAATGAAGAGAGAGTTGAAAAATTTGTTTTAAAACATGATGATGTTTCGTTTTTTGACCATCAAAAATTATGGGAAAATAAAATTGAGGTGAAATATCCGTTTTCAACTTCAAAGTATTTGAACTTTTCGCCGATATTGACTAATACAGACGGCTTTTTCTTTTGTATGATGAAAAAAAGGTAAGCAGGAATAAGATTATTATCATGCGTGTTTTTTATAAATGAAAACGGATTATGATTTTAGAAATTTGAAGATCCATGGACGGACGCATTCGCCTGTCGGCGAAGCGAGGGATGATTTTTAAGTGGATGACAATAGAGAAGGGCGTAAAAAAGTATTTTAGACATAAAATAAACAAAATTTTCTTTTTGACGCATTTTTTGCTTGTTTTTGCCTTGAAAATGTGATATATTGAAGTTCTAAAGATAAGAGTTATGGGAATTAGTAAGGAATTATTGGAAAGTTGAAAAGATTTTTCATGTTTCTTTAGTGTTGGCTTTTGTTGAAATTAATAATCTTAAATAATATCAATTATGGCAAAGAAAATTTTCTTCGCGATCATCGCTATGGTCGCTGTCCTTTTCACGGGATGTGAGAAGGATATGTTGGTGGAAAATTCCAACCAGTACAGCTCTGACGCTGGTAAGCGGATCGAGCCTGTTACTCCTGAAGAGGAGAAAATCGTCAACATCATCGACAAAGACAAGACCGAAAGGTTTGTCAACGGTGGTGTTGAGTACTCTTTCATTCCTGTCCTGATTGATCAGGATGGGGGTGAACACCCGCTGACTCGCATGTCGACGGTATGGCCCTTCACCGCCAAAGGCACTGACCCGCAGATTTTTGATGGGATTAAGACTCATGAGTATACCACGATCAGTGGTGAGTTCAGGAGCTCCTCCTCAGAAGATCCGGGTGGGGTGTGGACGGCGAGAATTCGCAAGTCGACTCAGCCTTACACCGCGCAGAACAAGTCTGAAAGCCACAGTTTCAATCATCAGGTTGAGGCAGAGGTTGCGGAAATGGTCTGCACGTATGAGTATGAGGGCTTGAAAAGGGAGTTCGTGTTCCCTGCTCCGGAGATTGTGATTTCCGGCAAGCAGCTTCCCAACCAAAAGGCTGCGAATGTGCCTTATAATGGGAAGGTGTTTGAAGCAGACCAGTATACCTGGCCTTGGAACGTGACCGCGACCATTGCGAAGGAGTACCGTGTCGACGGCGAGAAGTACACTGAACCCCGTGAGGGCGAAAATATTGCGTACTTCCTGCTCCACGAGATTGACACAGACCTTGACAAGTCCAAGACTAACTACATCGTCAACATCAACTCCGGTGAGCGCACGCTTTATCAGGATCCGCAGACGGTTCACTTCGAGCTCGTCACGACGGACAATGGTGTTGAGACTGATCGTAAGGCTTACGACTTTGAAGAAGTGTTCAATATCGTGGCACGCGGAGGGTACAACAAGACCCTCGCCTCGGAAGAGGCGCTCAAGACGCTTAAGATTGAATCCTTTAACAAGGGTGAGATCAAGTCGACCAATTCCACCAAGGATATTTGCTCCTTGAAGACTTTCAACTTTGGTGATGTTATCACTATCAGTGATGGCAATGTCATCAATGTGGAAGGCATCTTCGAAGCCCTCAGTTGGAATGGGAACGAGTTCCCGTACGCCTCCACGACGTCCGCTCGGACCGCCGTGCTCAGCTCGGTGAAGAACACTGCGCTCAGCACTGTTTCGCATGCCGTTTATGATGTGACTCTGATCCTTACCTATCCTATTGTCTATAATAATAGCAACAAGGTTGGTGAAAGCAAGACCATTGTCATTAAGTGGCAGGACGATGCGGTTATTCCGGATGATATCGTGACAAGAGAGGAAAACATGCAGTACGTCATCGTGACGAAGGTGTCTGATTCTAAGGACGAACTGATCGCAACCGAGCAGTTCAATGCTTGGAACACCAACACCTACAATCGCGGTGTGCTGCAGAGCTCTGAGGCTCACAAGGTTGACCTTCCGCTGTCTGCGAAGACTGCGAACGGCAGCTCTGTTTCTATCAAGAAGGAGCAGAGAGGTCAGAAGGTCAGCGTTCGTGCCATAGATGAGGGCACTGCCTCGACCACGGATTCCAAGGTCGAAGGTGAGGACTACATCGTCCGCACGACGACTCGTACGGCCACTTATACCATGAGCGATGGCGGGAAACTGCCTGTTACGCTGGTTTATGGTCGTGCACGTAAAGGCGGAAAGGATGTTCTTGCCTACACGGAGGTGAAGAACCTTCGTGTGATGTCTGTTGAGACCCCTGTCAAGAACGAAGCTCTCTCTTCCGGAGAGAACGAAGTTTATGATGTCAAGGTTAACTTCGCTGTTGACCTTGAGGAAAAGGGCTCTGTTCAGACCCGCGCGAGCGGCGACGTCAAAACCGAATATCTGGTGGCTAACTACCAGCAGACTATCGGTGATGAGTATATCCCCGGCACGGAGAGAACCGTTATTACGGTGACCCC
>OMQZ01000025.1 GCA_900313355.1 uncultured Rhodospirillaceae bacterium | reverse complement strand
CAAATTCATAAATGTCTGAGGTTTTAACACAAATACTTTTTCCGAACCTATCTGCCCCTCTGCAATCAGACCGTCAAATTTTGACTTAAACGGCGAAAACTTATAGCGGTCGACTATTTCATCGACCGCCATAAAACCGACATTGTGGCGGGTATTTTGATATTCCGTTCCCGGATTTCCAAGCCCGACCACTAAAAACATTTTGCGTTCCTTTTAACGTAAAAAGTCAACGTGAATCGGCATATCTGTTACAGGATGGAATTGGATATCCTGACATTTTACTTTTTGAGTTTTTCCTTCGATATCGAGAACAATTTCTGTTTCAAAAAGATCGTCAGCTTCCAAAGCCTTTTTAAGTTCAACCGGATCAAGGCTGATCATAACAGGGTCTTTCTTTCCGCCATAAATAACTGCAGGAACACGGCCCTCACGACGACATGCACGAGCTGCCCCCTTACCTGCTTTCTCACGCTTTAATGCTTTAAATGTAATGTTTGTCATATTTTTTTCCTTATATTATTGTTATTTTTCTTTAAGCCAACCTCCAGGGGTGTCGACCTAAAGTGATGTTTTCATACAACTTTATTTTTCAAATTTCAAGCACTTTTTAACTTTTTAATGTTAAAAAGACTTAAAAAAGGAGATTTTATCATGACATACATTCTTTCGGGCTTTATTTTCGGGCTTTTTATTCCTTATATGGCTCGTCGTTTTTCAAAGTTTATGCCGGCTACAATGGCTTATGCATTATATCGTTTGGTCGCTCCCGTTAAAAAGGTTTCTAAACAAAAGCGCCAAAAAAACGGCCAATATCAGCGCTTGGTTCACAAATATCTGATGCGTTCAATCGGTTGGGCCGTTCTTGTTTCTGCCTTAACCTACGGCGCGCATTTATGTCTGCCTTCTGTGTTTTATATTGCTCTTCTTTGGATTTTGCTTTTGTTATATGAAATTGACGAACGTATGTTTTTATTGCCCGACATTTTAACCGTTCCGCTTTTGATTATCGGCTTTATATATGCTTCAACGATTGTCCCTGAGCATGATTATGTTTTCTGTTTGCCTGCCTTTTATAGTGCAATGGGTGCGGCTGTCGGTTATTTGCTTCCTGTTTTGGCGAGCCTTGCATTGGTTAAAAAGCATCCTGATGCTTTCGGCGGCGGGGATATTAAGCTTTTGTCCGCCGTCGGCGCTTGGATCGGGTTTGAAACGGTTCCTGCTCTTATCTTGCTTTCTGCATTTGTTTTTGCCTTGTTTTGCCTTGCAAGAAGGCAGAGAGTCGGCGCATTCGGACCGGCTATTGTTATTTCAACAATTGTTCTTGTCTTTTTCAAATATTTAAGCTAAACTGCCCTTAAACTTAATTTTTTTGAGGATGAAAATTATGAAACACCCCTTAGTTGCAGATAAACGCAGAATCACTGCTTTTGTGGAAACTCACGGATTTGATATGTTTATTATGGCTCTTATCTGTATTAACTCCGTTGTTTTGGGATTGATGGCCATTCCCTCTTTTCATAATAACTTCGGACCGATTTTATATTTAATCGACAGATTGTGCCTCGCTATTTTCCTTGTTGAAATCGGCTTAAAACTTTATGTTTACGGTAAAGACTTTTTCAAATCGCACTGGAATACCGCAGATTTTGCAATCATTGCGATTTCTTCGTTTTCTTTTGCCTCTTCATTTATTATTTTCAGAGCATTTCGACTCTTCCGTCTCTTAAAATATATCAACCGCTTTTCAAAATTAAAACGGATTATTGATGTCGCAATGGCTTTGCTTCCGAACTTTTTTGCCTTTTTATTGGTGTTCGGTGTTTTCTTATATGTCTTTGCAATCATTGCCGTTAACCTGTTTTCATCTCGCTTTTTAGACTTTGCAACACTATCCGAATCGACCTTAACGCTTTTGCAGGTCTTTACACTAGACGGTTGGGCTCATATCACACGTTCGGTTATGGTGATTTATCCCCATTCTTGGATTTTCTTTATTTCTTATTTGGCTGTTTCTGTGATGCTTTTCTTAAGCTTTATCATGAGCCTTGTTGATGAGGTTATTAAAAAAGAGCTCGGTAAAGAAGAAAAAATTACGGTTAAAACCGCCAAAACACCTCAAAAGAAGAAAGTGATTAAAAAATAGTCAGATATAAAAACCCTGATTTTGATTGTATAAAATTAGTCTTGCTTCTGCATTTTTAATTTTTTCTTTTAATGTTTCGGGACACACTTTTAGAAGTGTGAATCTGATAACACCGCCATGAGCTATAACCGCCAGTTTTTTTATTTGAGTGTGGTTATCCAAATATTTTTTTATTGCTCCCATAAAACGATCGCGCGCGGCTTCTTTCGTTTCACCTTGAGGATAAGAAAATTGATCATATTTCGTGTCAAATGAAGAATAGGCCGAAACAAGATCCGAACCGTTTTCAAACTTAAAACCTGCTGTTTCGTACGGCGGTTCAAAGTGCATTTTCTTTAAATCATCAATTTGAACACCTTCAAAAATGCCATTTGAAAATTCCTGCAGATTTTCATCATAGACAATCGGTGCAGGCAAAACATTTGAAATAATTGCCGCAGTATCTTTAGCCCGTTTTAATGTTGAGCATAAGATAACATCAAATTCAACACCTTTTTTCTTTAAGTCCAAAGCGCATTCACGCGCTTGCTTTTTTCCAAGCTCTGTTAAATCAGTTTCAATTTGTCCGGAAATTTTGTTTTGAACATTCAAAATCGTTTCCCCGTGGCGTATCAGATAAATTTTAGTCATGTTTTTTCCTTTTCTTAAACAGTCTACTAAAAATTCTATTTTGCGCAATAAAAAAATCCATCTGTACAATAACTTTTGTCAATTATATTTTGCGAAATATATTTTTTTTGCCAAATCGAAAAAGAAATTACAGTAAAAAACATATTGACAAAATATAAAAAAATATGCATTATGTAGCTTGTAAGCTGTTCCCAAAAAGAAATTACAATGGAAAATTTTAAAATATCTGACATTAATCTTTTAACCAAAACGGTTTTAATTGGCTTGCCCGGTGTTGGTAAGAGTGCTCTTTCCAACGAGCTCTGTCGTATAGTGAAGCAAGAAACGGGCTTTGTTCTTGAAAACGTCTCTTCTGATTTAAGATTGCGTGAAGTTCGAAAGGATGTTAATAACCCCGTCGTTCGGAAATTTATGCAAGAGCACAATATACCTCCTGAAGATTTTCCTCTTTTGATTCAAACAAATAATTTCATGCATAAATATGGTGAACAGACATTCCGGGATTTAGAATCTGATGTTATTGTAGATATGTTAGAACGCGGCGAATTTGAGGGAAAAATTCCAAATCTTGGCGGAAAAGCCATGTTGCATGAAAAAACGGCTCGTGCCTTTAAGCAAAAAGGCTATAAGATTATTTACCTTAAAATGACTGTTAAAGAGATTGCCGAACACATTGTCCAAGATTTTGAAGCCGCAAATGACGGTGCTACCATTACACGTTCGAACATTAACGGACCAATCTCAGATGCTCTAAGGCAATCAGATCCCGAATATGCAGATGTATCACCTTCAAAATTCGTTTTAAATCGTATTTCCAAAATGCAAAAAACAATAAAAGCCGATAGTCTATCAACTGCTATCAAGAAAGCCATGTTGTCACGTCAAAGAAAGCTTTACCGCTATGAGCAAAGGTT
>OMQZ01000204.1 GCA_900313355.1 uncultured Rhodospirillaceae bacterium | reverse complement strand
CATTTTTCTTTTGAGGAAAGTCCGGCAAATTTTTTAGGGTGTTTGAATACTTTTTGAGGCTCTGAAAGCGACGACATCGGTGCTTCAAGAGAAGGTGATATAACAATATTTTGTTTTTGAAAGAAGTCGGAGATGAGCTTTGAAACACTCCATGGATTAAAAATCAGTTTTTTAAGTTTGTTTTTCTTAAACAAATCAATGATATCGGCGTAAAAATTTTGGGCATCAATGACTTCAACCCCTTTGAAAGCTTCTTTGCGCGCTTGGATTGAATAGCGCCCGTCAACAAGCAAAAAGGCTTTCTTTTGTGTAATCAGCATCATGCCTGCCGATCCCGTAAAGCCTGAAAGCTCAAGAATTTTGTTTTCTCGAGGCAAAATATCTTCGCCTAAAAACATATTATCACGTTCAATAAAAATCGCTTCGCTTTTTTGAAGCTTTTTTTGAATGTCTGAAAGTGTTTCTTTCTTTTGTAACAAAGCGGCCCTCCAGTGATCTTTTTGATATAATTTGACAAGTTTGAAACCGACTTTTTGATAAGCGTCTAACACCCAATCGGTCTGTTCGTCCGTAAAGCCCGATAAAACGGCATAACCTTTGGCAAATAAAGAAGCAGACATATCTTTTGACATCAAAATCAACGGACGCGCCAAAATATTGGCAAAAATCAAATTATACGGGGCACGTTCTTTCACATGTTTTGAGCTAAAACCGTTGCTGTAAAAAATATCAACTGTGTTTTGAACGTTATTATCAAAAACGTTTTGACCGGCAACATTAACCGATTCGCGGTCAATATCAACGCCTAAAATATGAGGGCTCGATTTTTTAAACAACTTTGCGGCGGCGATGGATAATATTCCGGATCCTGTGCCGACATCTAAAATATTTCTGGGCGAAAATGAAAGTTTTGATATATCTGAAAGAGCCTGAAGACATAGATGCGTTGTTTGGTGCGTAGAACCGAAAGCGGTTGCAGCATACACCTCAATGGGAATTTTTTTTGTGTTCGGAACTTTTTTTTCATGGATGCCGTAAACGCAAAAATCAGCCACCTCTATAGGATCAAACTTAATCACGTTTTCGGTAAGCCAATTTTTATTTTTTAAGATAGAAAGTTCATAAGAGGGCAAAGAAATTCCGGCACTTCTTGCGGCTTTTTGAAAGTCTTTTTCCTGAAAGGTTAAATCAGCATATCCGACATACTGTTCTTTGTTGTCTTGCGTATAGTTTAAGGCAGAAACCTCAAAATATGAATCTAAAAATTGAGCCAAATCTTGAGGAATCTTATCGAAAGGTTGAAATGTGAGCGTTATAGCGCTTGAAACAGAATCTTTCATTTTCTTTACTTTTGTTATCTTTTTGTTTACCAAATCCATTTATAATCCTTTTTAGATTATGTTTAAACATTAAAAAAAGAGATATGCAAATGAAAAAATTCGCCCTTCTTTTATCACTTAGTATATTGGCTGCGTGCACATATTCTAATAACAGTATTAACTTTTTGCCCATCAGAAACAAGGCGTTTGTCATTTGGCAAACAGATAAAATTTTTTATTATGACCAAGATGTTAACGGAGAGTTTCTGTCTGAAAGCAAAACCGTGAAAGAAGACATCTTAGAAAAAGGTCAAGTGTTAATTACACAGGCCGGTGAAAAGATGGTTTCTTCAAAAACCTATCGTACAGATTATTACAGCACAGAAACGGTAACACCGACAAAAGACGGTGAGATGGATTCGGGTTATTCTCCGGTAAGAATCAGAAAAAATGAAAAATTCAATGCGTTCGGTGAAGTAACACACGATGGCGAAACATATATGTTAGTGCGTCAAGGAAAAGGAAACGACATTCTTCTTGTAAACGGCGATGGTGAAATTTATGAACACATCGGAAGAATTGTTGATGGTCGTCTTGCTGTATTGAGCGCAAAATTTTATATTACGCCGAAAGATTTGAGAATGGTTCCTGTTGTAAACACACGTGTTGAAACGGTTGGTGATACTTCAGGTTACAGCATCACGTATGACGGATTGTCAAATGATGGATACGAAATGGTCTTTACTTATGAAGAAGAAGGCTATGACGCAGAAGAAATCAGATTTTCGGTTTGTGATGAACAGATAGACATCCACGGCATCGCAATTGATGTTTTCGATGTTGCTGAGAACAAAATCGAATACATGATTCGATAAGATTACCAAAAAAAATAAAAAGGCTTGAGCTCGGCTCAAGTCTTTTTTTTTAACGAAAGGTTTATTTCAAAAGATAAAGATCGGTTTTATATCTTAAAAAGAGGAGGATAAAATGAGATTTATAAAACCGCAAGATTTGAATGAAGATTCGTTTATATTAGATGTCAGAGATGAGCAAGAGCATAAAGAAGAAAGCCTGGCTTATCGCCATGTTTTAGAACCGCTTCAAACGTTAAAGCCGGAAATTTTTATTAAAGAACATGGGTTAAACGGAAAAGAAACAATTAATATTATCTGTACTTCGGGAGGAAGAGCTTCAGAAGCGGCACAAATGTTTGAAAAATCAGGATATGATAATGTTGCTGTTGTGGTTGGCGGAATGATTGAGGCAGATTATGAGGGGGTACCGATTGTGAGGAACTGAGAAAAAGACTTTGAAATAAAGCATTAAATATGATACAGGCATAATACGGAGAGTGTGTTATGCCTGATTTTAAATATGAAAATGAATATAACGGATTAGTCGCAGGTCTTGATGAAGCGGGCAGAGGACCATGGGTTGGGCCTGTGGTGGCGGGTGCGGTTGTATTCTTAAACCAAAACATTAACCCTTATTTGTTAAGTCATTTAAACGATTCGAAAAAGCTGACCTCAAAACGCAGAGAAGAGCTTTTTGAAATTATTAAAACTGAAGCAAAAGAAGGAAATTTATGTTACGGCATAGGAGAGGCAAGCGCTCAGGAAATTGATGAAATTAATATTCTGGAAGCCTCATTTCTAGCGATGAAACGCGCTGTTGAAAATTTGAGCATCAAACCGGATATGGCGCTGATTGACGGTAACAGATTGCCAAAAAGGTTTGTATGCGAAACAAGGTGTATTATTAAAGGAGATGCTTTAAGTTTATCAATCTCGGCAGCTTCTGTGATGGCAAAAGTTTATCGAGACAGATTGATGAAAGAGATGGCGTTGAAATATCGGGGGTACGGATTTGAAAAAAATGCAGGTTATGGCACAAAAGAACATATTGAAGGGCTGAAAAAATACGGAATAACGCCCGAACATCGCAAGAGTTACAAGCCGATAAAAGAAATAATTTCAAAAAATATGTAAAAAATCAAAATTAATGCTGGACATTTGAAATTTTATCTATTATAAGGGCTATGATTTTCGAAATGGTCAGATAGCTCAGTTGGTAGAGCAGAGGACTGAAAATCCTCGTGTCGGGGGTTCGATCCCCTCTCTGACCACCAATAAAAAAAGGCACCCTTGGGGTGCTTTTTTTTATTGGTGGTCAGAGAGGGAAGAGAGAAACCCCGGAAGGGGGTTCGACAGCAAGAAAAAGGCGGGCTTTGAGAACGCCGGTCGGCTTGAAAAGCCGATGAGCGCAGCTGCGGCCGAGCGAAGTCGAGGCCATCCCCGAAAATAAGAATAAAAAAAAAAGATTAAATTCTTCTCAAGATTTTAAAAATG
>OMQZ01000024.1 GCA_900313355.1 uncultured Rhodospirillaceae bacterium | reverse complement strand
TGTCCCAAAGCAAAACTTGGTAAGAGCACAAACAGTATGTAAGCAAAAATCTTTTTCATCTGAAATAAATTCTCCTAAAGCACACTCTACGCCTTTATGTTTATTTTTCAAGCCTTATTTATACATTATAAAAGCTTGTGTATGACTTAAAAAAGCCTCCGTAAAGGAGGTTTTTTTTAATTGTTCACTGTTATGGTATATGTGCCGCTGTATGTTCCGCCGGATTCATTGCCGGTCATTTGAAGCGTTCCGCCGACATTCACAGGATATTTGGTATTTGCAGGCACACTTTTTATAGAACTCAGAGCCGGAGTTGTCGTCAGGGTGAGTGAAATACTATCTGTTCCGTTTGAAAGCGTCACATTTGTATTCATAGTCACACTTGTAACATTAGCGCTCCGATTTGATGTGTTGTTTAATGTGAAAATGCCTTGCTGAACGGTTCCTCCGGGCAAAAGCACTGAAGGGTCTGTTGAAGTGCGTGTGCCGTCAGTGCCGACAGTCACACTATAAGCCCTGCCTGCGGCAATTTTGCCGAAACTTAAATCTTGATCTGACACCGGAACAATACTCGGTATACTCGTACCGCCGCGGATTGTTACTTGAATAGGCAGGCTGATGTTTTCATAATTACTGCCTATTTGTATCCGAACATTTAAAATGCCGCGATAAAGCCCTGCTGTTTGTCCCGAAGCAACGGCAATCGTCCCGCCGAACTTAAAATCACCATCTCTGTTAAGTGACGTAGGGCTGACAAGCGGAGTTGAAAAAGCGATTGTTGCAGATGACGAACAATCAACACATGTGAGTGTTGTTGTTGAATCGGTTGTTACTTGTGCTGTTTGTCCGCCGGAGTTAGCATAATGAATAATACCGACTTCATAACCTGCTGCGTCAATTGTGCCTATATTACATAACCAACTGCCGGAGGTGCTGTGTGTGCCATCTGTCTTTAACGTATGATTACATTGGGCAAGTCCAATGCCTGTCGTGATGATACCCATGTCAATCTTTTGCACCGTAAAATCTTGTGCAAAAGAAAGACAAGGAAAAACAAGGAAAGCAAATAAAAATCTTTTCATAAAAAACCTCTCTAAAAAAACTGTATTAATTTTAAAAAATTTTTTTTACTTTTCAAGCCCTATTTGAATTTTATAAAACTTTGCATATTCACCTGATTTTTCAAGCAAATCACTGTGTTTTCCTGTTTCAATAATCTTGCCGTTTTTCAAAACAACAAGCTCATCCATCTCATTTAAGGTTGAAAGGCGGTGAGCTATGGCAATAACCGTTTTCCCTTTCATCAGGTTTTTAAGCGAATCTTGAATATAACGCTCGCTCTCGCTGTCAAGCGCCGACGTTGCCTCATCTAAAATCAAAATCGGGGCGTTTTTCAAAATAGCTCTCGCAATAGCAACGCGTTGGCGCTCACCGCCCGAAAGCATCACACCGCGTTCACCGACTTTGCTTTCATATTTATTCGGAAGGCTCATAATAAAGTCATGAATATGGGCTTTTTTAGCCGCCGCTATAACTTCTTTATCGGTTGCGTTCGGTTTGCCATAACGAATATTTTCCATCAAAGAACGGTTAAAAAGTGTGCTCTCTTGGGGAATCATCGCAATATGAGCACGGAGGCTCTCTTGGCTGACTTTTGAAATATCTTGTCCGCCAATCATAATTTTGCCTGATAAAACATCATAGTAACGCACCAAAAGCTTAATCAAGCTTGACTTTCCGCTGCCCGATGCTCCGACCAATCCGACCTTTTGATTAGGTTCGATCTTAAGGCTGAAATTTTTGAAAACCTTTTTGCCGTTCGGATAAGAAAAGTCAACCTTTTCAAAAGATATATTATTGTTTTTGATTTTCAGCTTCGGTGCATTCGGCACATCTTCAACATAACAGTCTATATCAAGAAGCGACAAACAATCTTTGAGGTTTCCGTAAAGCTGGGCAACAGAGCCTGCCATCCAGCCCATCGAACGAATGGCATTGATAAAAACATGAACCAAAGATGTCACCAAAACGACACCTGCCAAATCAAGTCCGAAACGATGCCACCACCAAAAGATGAGCACAAACGAGACAACCATCATCAAGTCAAAAACAATTTGAGATAAAAGGTCAACATGAACCCTTTTCATCATCTCTGTTTTTTCAGCGATGGCTGCTCTGCGAACAGCCTTAAAATAATGATGTTTTTCGTAAAAATAATTTGAAAAACTTTTCACGAGTGCCGCGTTTGTCACCCCGTCAACAAAAACACCGTTCGCAGCCGAATACATTTTAGAGCGCTCAGCAGAAAGGGGCGCAAGCTGACGACGGAAATAAATTGTGACAAACAAGAACAGTGTATTTAAACACCCCAAAATCAACGCAAGCCATTTATCTGCAAGCGCAATAAAAAACAAACTTGTTACAATATCCATCAGAGGCCGGAAACAACCAAACAAAATATTGCCGTACATATTTTGAATTTGAGTTAAAACGTTTGAAACCTTTCCCGAAATATTGCCTGACATTTCTTCTTCAAAAAAACGCATGGCGTGTTTGTGAACTTTTGAAAACAAATCTCTTGCGGAACGTGTATAAATAAACGGCAAAAATTTTGCCTCCAAAAAATGGCGTGTTGCTTCCGAAAAACTTAAAAACAAAACAGCTGCCACAAAAAGCATCAGATATTTGCTTAAAACAAGAACTATATCCGCTTTTGATTCCAGACCCAAAGCCCCAATCATATTTGCCATCAAATAATTTTGATAACGAGCCAAAACAGTTTCAACAATAAGCATAAAAAACAGACCGATTGTGATATATTTTGCTTGTTTGACGTATTTATATAAAAACTTCCAAACCATAAACCCCTCCTATTTTTGCACGCATTTTAAAAAAAGCCGAAAACAAAGTCAATAAAATAAATCGCTTGACAATAAACGCTTAAACGATATTGTTAAAGACAATAAACCCTACAATTATGGAATACGCTATTGTGTTTGCCCTTTTGATGGGAATGTTGTTCGGTGTTGTCGCCTTCAACAAAACAGGAGAGGTCTATCCGCCTATTGTCGGTGGTTTTGCGTGCATCTTGTTCTGGGTTTTCCTGAACGGGTTTACGGAAAATCTTCTTGACACAGAGTGGACGTGGCTCAATCCTCTTTTGTGGTTTCAGGCCGGCATAACTGCTTTTGTGGCAGCAATCGTCGGTCGCAACAATACCTATCAACCCGCAACAAAAAAGAAGGGGTTGCTGAGATTCATTGTGCCGGCGGTTCTGTTCTTAATCGCCATTATTCTGCTTTGAAAAAAATCGCCCGCTAAATGGGCGATTTTGCTTTTTATTTTTTGAGCTTGAAAACCAAATCAAGCGGCGGCAACGAACGACCGCGAACGGTAAAACCTGAAACACTCATGCGCATATTATCAACCTTTTCACACGTCAATGGCGCTAAAAATTGCAAAGTTCCGATATGAACAACTTCATCAACTCTGACTGTTGTGCTGTTTTTAATCAAATTAGAACCATAAACTCTTTTTTCTTCACGAAAACCGGTGCCCGAAAACATAATACGCGCGCGCTCAACCATCTTGCTCCAAGAAGAATCGCCTTTTTGAGCTTTTTTATAGATATCTATTTCAAATTTGATGTCTTTGATACGCTTGTTTGAAAGGCATTGAGGAGAGTTTGGCATAAAGCTGTCAACATAAAAAGTCAACTCCATTTGTGAGTCTTTGTTAAGAGCTTTAACAACACTCCCGCTTTGCTCAATTTCCCAAGAATTGGTCGACTTGTTTTCAACCTCAAAATTATGAACCTGATCAGACAGGCTCTCAAAACCGCAAAGTCCGAAAAGAGCAAAAAATACCGCTAAAACCTTTTTCATACCATTTCTCCTAAAAATGAACGGTGTATTTAAAGCCTATTTGAAAGGCTGAACATATGCATCAAAACGCTTTGCATCAACATCAGACCAACCCATAATATAGTGATCACCCATGCAAATCAGCGGTG
Organism: uncultured Rhodospirillaceae bacterium; assembly: GCA_900313355.1. Taxonomy (GTDB): domain Bacteria; phylum Pseudomonadota; class Alphaproteobacteria; order RF32; family CAG-239; genus UBA1254. The sequence goes on along the minus strand of OMQZ01000024.1, from coordinate 2,135 downwards.
TTCCGAGCGTGCTCTGGCTGAGATGAAACTTTTGCGCACACTTTAAGAAAAGATTATACCCCGAAGTGTCTTTCACATCAACATTAACCATCTTAAGGCGAGGATATTTTTGGCGGATATACGCTGATGCATGATGGCAATGAGGGCAAGTCGTTTGATAAAAGAAATAAATATATTTGCTGCTGATTTCGTTTCGAACAGATGCGTTGGCATCTGAGGTTAAATCATCATTGCACGCACCCACAAAAACAAACATCAGCGCAACAAGAAAAGTTTTCAAAAGTTTCATATCCGTCTCCCTTATTCAATGCAACAATCAACGGCTTTTCTGACGAAAGCTTTCATTTTAGATAACGCACCTTGAGGTTTTTCTTCTTTCACTTCTTCTTTGAGCGAAACGGATTCGCTGATTTTATCGGCAATTTTTTTAACCTCTTCAACGCTGTCCTCAACCCATTTTGCGTTATCAACGGAAAGCATATTCATGTTCAAACCCCAAAACAGGCAATACATATCATAAGCCTTGTTGAACAAATCATAAGCTTGGGTCTTATTGCCGAGAGACTGTTGTTTTGTGCCGACTTCCATCAAACGCATAGAGGTTGCAAGAAGGTGTTTTGAAATGCACCAAACTTCGCCTTCATAAGAGGGTATAATTTTTTGCATTAAACGCTTGCGTGTTTCTCTGACTTCTTCAATCAAATCATAAAAAGATGTTTTACCTGTTTTTGCACCTGAAAAAACAAGATGCTCCTCAATCGAAATCAGATTCATAATAGCGATTGTCAAATCTTGATCAGAAGATAAATCTTTCGGATTTACCTTTTTTGTTGCATCGATACGTTCAACAAATTCTTTAACGTTTTGAGCTTTATTCATCGTTTTCCTCATATAAAAAATTGTTTTCTTACAGTATGGTTCTTTTTGCTCAAAATACAAGATGTTTTTTCGGGTTATCGAATTTTTTATAAAAAATTTGTAGATCCCTTGACGCACTCACTTTGCTCGGCGAGGGATGACCTTTTAAATAAAATCTGGAGAGCGTATGTTAATGCGCTGAAAATTTTGCAAGCGACGTGTACAAAAAAGGTACACAAGCGAAAAATTTGCAAGCAGTAACTAGCTATACGCGTTTTGAAACAAAATGCGGAGAATGAGACAAATAATAAGAACTTTGATTGAACGCGAAGGGAGTGTAGTTAAACCTACATGACCGAGCGTGAATGAAAAGTTCTGTATTAGTTGTCCATTATACGCGTTTTGCCGTGCGGTAGTGGGCGTGCGTGATGGCTATCGCCAACGCATCTGACGAATCATTGTTTTTCGGTTTAACACCCGAAAGAAGCACGCTAACCATCGTTTCAACCTGAGTTTTAAGGGCAGAGCCTGTGCCCACGAGGGCTTTTTTAACTTTGCTCGGCTCATATTCACATAAGGGAATGTGATAAACACCGGGAACCAAAACAACAACACCGCGCGCCTCAGAAAGTTTGATTGTCGATTTTGGATTGTCGTTTAAGAAAATAACCTCTATCGAAGCTTCTGTCGGTTTATAAGTCTCGACGACATCACAAAGCGTGTGATACAATAAAGAAAGCCTTTCTTCGATCGGCTTTTTCGGGTCGGTCTTGATAAAGCCGTCGGCAATATATTTTAAGCGACAGCCTTCTTGCTCAATCACTCCCCAGCCTGTTGAAGAAAGGCTTGGATCCAAACCTAAAATTCGAACCAAAAATTATTCCCCTTGAAGCTTTTGTAAAATGTCTTCGGCAATTTCGGCATTATGATAGACGTGTTGAACATCTTCATCATCTTCCAAAGCGTCAATAAAATCTAAAAACTTTTGTGCCGTTTCAAGATCGGTGATTTCTGTTTTAACAATCGGTTTCCAGTCTAAACGAGAAACAGACGGTGTGCCGAATTTTTGTTCCAACGCTGATGTAACAGCAAACAACTCATCAGGAAGCGTTTCAATGCTGTGCGTTTCCTCATCAGAAGAAACATCATTTGCACCGGCCTCCAAAGCTGTTTCAAACATATCATCATTTGAGGCGGCAGAAGCCGGATATTCAATATAACCGATACGTTCAAAATTAAACGAAACAGAACCCGTCTCACCAAAAGACCCGCCGCGT
>OMQZ01000182.1 GCA_900313355.1 uncultured Rhodospirillaceae bacterium | reverse complement strand
GCCAAGACACCCAACATCTCAACCATTGACCGTCCATTATTATCCGTCATCATAACTTTCTCCTTAAAATGGAATATCATCATCTAAGTCAGCTGCAGGAGCCGGAGCCGCTGCCCCCGCGTCCCAACCCGAAGCCGTTGATGCAAACGGATCTTCACCTGAAACCGAAGAACTTCCATCACCTTTCGCATCAAGCATCACAAGCGTTCCCGCATAATTTTGCAAAACAACTTCTGTCGTAAATTTTTCTTGTCCGGTGCTATCCTGATAACGTCTTGTCTGAAGCTGACCTTCCAAATAAACCTTAGAACCTTTGTGCAAATAACGCTCAGCGGTTTCGGCAAGTTGCGGATTAAAAATAACCACACGGTGCCATTCCGTTTTTTCTTTCATTTCACCTGTTGCCTTATCGCGCCATCTGTCAGAAGTTGCCAAGTTAAAGTTAACAATTTTTGTGCCGCTCTGAGTATTTGCCACTCTCGGATCAGCACCCAAATTACCGACTAAAATTACCTTATTAATACTACCAGCCATGTTTTTTCCTTTTTTATAAAATGTTGTATTAGCTGCACTATAACTTTAAGCAACTAATTTTTCAACCTTTTTTAATATTTCTTTAACGGTTATCCCCAAAAACGCATAAACCTCATCTGCTTTACCCGATGCGCCGAACCTGTCTGTTCCCACAAACTCATCAACATATCTGTCCCAACCGAAAGAAGTTCCGGCCTCAACACCGATTCTTACAGCCTGCCCCAAAACAGCATCTTTATAAGCCTTGTCCTGCTTATCAAAAAGTTCCATACAAGGCATCGAAACAACAGCCGTGTGAATGCCTTTTTCCTCAAGCTGTTTTTGCGCTTCAATTGCAAGCATCACCTCCGAACCGGTCGCCACAATCGTTACATCGCGCTTCGATTTTGCCTCAGAAATCACATATCCGCCTTTTTGACTCAAATTTTCTTTGCATGATGTTCTTATCATCGGCAAACCTTGCCTTGAAAGAGCTAAAACAGAAGGCGTGTGTTCCGATTTAAGCGCGATTTCCCAAGCCTCGGCAGTCTCAACAACATCGCACGGTCTGAACGTTAAAATATTCGGCATGGCTCGATATGATGCCAAATGTTCGACAGGCTGATGTGTCGGACCGTCTTCCCCGACGCCGATCGAATCGTGCGTTAAAACATAAACAACGCGAATCCCCATCAGCGCAGCAAGCCTCATTGAAGGGCGCATATAATCCGAAAACACGAAAAACGTTCCGCCATAAGGAATAACTCCGCCGTGAAGCGCCATTCCGTTCATAATCGCCCCCATGGCGTGCTCTCTGATTCCATACTTAATGTTGTTAGCGTTAAAATCGCCCGCCTTAATGGTTTTCATATAGCTTGCAAAAGTCAGATTCGAAGCCGCTAAATCAGCAGATCCGCCCACAATTTGCGGAATATTTTTAACAATTTCTTCCAAACACATCTGTGAGGCTTTACGTGTGGCAACTTTTGTTTTTTCGTTGATGGCTTTTTCTTCGAGTTTTTTCAAATCCTCATTCCAGTTTTGAGGCAAAACATCTTGAATATAATCTTCAAACTCTTTGCCTCTCAAAGCAGCCTCTTTTTTCCACGTTTCATATTCTTTTTGTGAACGTTTTCCTGCTTCTCTCCAAGCGTTTAATGCCTCATTCGGAACCTCAAACGGCTCATATTCCCAACCTAAATTTTGACGCATTAAAGCTGTTTCTTCATCACCCAACGGCGATCCGTGACATTTTGACGTCCCGCACTTGTTCGGCGCACCATAACCGATTGTCGTTTTGCATGCAATAAGTGTCGGTTTATCAGACTTTTGAGCACTTAAAACAGCCTTTTCAATTTGCCCAAAATCATGTCCGTTAATATCAATAACGTTCCAGCCCATTGCTTCAAAACGTTTTGCCTGATTTGTAACACTTGCGTCCTCAACGGTTCCGTCAATAGTGATATTATTATTGTCCCAAAAAACAATCAGCTTATTTAATCTTAAATAACCGGCAATTGAGCAGGCCTCTTCCGAAATCCCTTCCATCAAACATCCGTCGCCTGCAATCGCATATGTAAAGTGATTACAAAGCTTATCTCCAAATTTGGCATTTACAATTCGTTCGGCAATAGCCATACCGACAGCCGAAGAAATCCCCTGCCCGAGCGGACCTGTTGTCATATCGATTCCGCTTAAATTTCCGTATTCCGGATGCCCTGCGGTTTTTGAACCCAATTGCCTAAAATTTTTCAAATCATCAAGACAAATATCATCATATCCGGTCAAATAAAAAAGCGAATACAAAAGCATTGAGCCGTGTCCCGCAGACAAAACAAATCTGTCTCTGTTAAACCATTTTCCGTCTTTAGGATTAAATCTTAAAAACTTTGAAAACAAAACGGTTGCAACATCTGCCATTCCGAGCGGCATCCCCGGATGTCCCGAATTTGCCTTATTGATTGCATCGACACTCAAAAACCTGACGGCGTTTGCCATCAAAACATCTTTATTCATTGATTTATCCCTTTGCTACTTATTTAACAAGATAGTCAGAATCAGCTCTGATAGCATAAAGTCCGACTAAAATATCGACTTCATCACCCTCTGCCGGAATCGAAAGTTCGCCGGGTTTTGGCGTATGAAAAGCCTCTTTGCCGCCTTTGGGGAGTTTAACCTCAGCAAAATACGTCTTTTTACCTAAAAATCTCGTTGGTCCTTCAGCTGTTTCGATGTAATATGAAAAATGCACATCTTCAACGCTCGTATCATCTAAACGAGTGATCTTAAAGCGCGGCGAAACAACGGCCTTAACTTTTGAAACACGCTCATCATAATAACAATGTCCGTCATAGCCGACAACCTCAATTTTAAACAAATCATATCCGGCTGCCTTTTGAACAATAGCGCGATCCTGTTCGTTGATCTGAACTTTCGGACAAGAATCCAAACTTTCCGGCTCATAATAATCAACCTGTGCACAAGCCGCCAAAAAAGCCGTTAAGGCCATCAAAATTTTTGTTTTCATAATTTTCCCTCCGTCAGTTGTTAAAATTACTATAGCCGTTTATTTTTCGTTTGTAAACAAGCAAACTATTTCACTGTGTTCAGAATAAACGAACTGATCAACCATTGTCAAACGCTCAATTTTATATCCACCGTTTATAAGCATTTTTGCATCTCTTGCAAAAGTCAGCGGATTGCACGAAACGGCCACAATTTTTTGAGGTCTGTCTTTTTCATTGATTAAACAAATTTCTTTAACCTGTTCTTTGGCTCCCGCTCTCGGCGGATCAAAAACAATAACGTTTAGCCCTTTAAGCTCATCGGGCGTCAGCGGATATAAAAACAAGTTTTTTTGCATTATCTTCACATTTGAAATCATTTGCTTGTGAACAGATTTTTCAAACCCTTCTAAAAGAGATTTACTCACATCAACAGCCAAAACCTCTGTTTGATCCAGTGCACACAGTGCATACGAAAAAGTTCCGATGCCGCAAAACAAATCAGCCATTTTTCCTCTTGTCTGCCCGACATATTCAATCACCAAATCAACAAGTATCTTCTCCCCTTCTTTTGAAGGTTGCAAAAAATCCCCCGGTGCAACAAAAACGTCCGTTTTTCCGATTCGTATGAACGGATTTGTCTTTTGAACAATCGGTTCAGCACTTTGTGTGTGCTTTTTGCGCCATGAAAATCTGATAAAATCGTCATATTGATTCATAAAATCAAAAACCAATTGGCGATGCTCAAGCAATAAATCAGCATCTGTTTCTAAAACAATATCCACACCGTTTTCGGCCTCTAAAACGAGCAAATCCCCGCTTAAAATCTGAAGCGTTAAAAATTTTTTGCCTTTTTGTTTTTTCGAAACTTTAATCGCACAAAGCTCTGCCAAAAAATTCCTTAAAGCAGGAAGCGCATCATTTAATTTTTTGCTTAGCATAAAACAGCTTGAAAGATCTGTGATATATTTGCTTTTGTTTTCATTAAATCCCAAAATAACTTTTTGATTTCGAAACTCAAACGCAAAACTCGCCCGCCGCCTCAGACCGTCAGGCAAAAACTTCGGTAAACACCATTTTCCTTCCAAATCGCCTAAATTCTCTTCAAGCAATTTTTTAATATTTTCTTCTTTTTGCTTTTGATAAACGCTTAAATCAAGCTCACGAAATGCACACCCGCCGCAGTTTGGATGAACTTCACACCCCATGTCTTATTCCTCGATAATATGGCTTGTTTCTATTCCGTCAAGAAGCGAAATCTCTTCATCTTCGTCTTCGCCGAAAGCCGGATGATATTGATCTTTTCGATCGGATAAATTTTCAAAATCCTTAAAATTTTCTGCAATATAAAGTTCGACCCTGTTCCGTCCGTGCTGTTTTGCCATATACATTGCATCATCAGCCATCTTAATCATAAGCGAAACTTCATCTGAAATCCCCGAAGGTGCAACCCCGATACTAACCGTCCACGAAACGGGCTCTCCCGATTCGCTATAAACAACAGCGTTTGAAACAGCATTTTTCAATCTGTGGGCAACCGTTACGGCGACATCTTCATCAACATCATTTAAAAAGGCCACAAACTCTTCTCCGCCATATCTTGCCACAACATCATCAGGCCTTAATGAGCGCTCCAAAACATGTGCCATTTCCATCAAAACCTTATCGCCTGTCTTATGACCGTACTTATCGTTAACTCTCTTAAAGTGATCGGCATCAATCATCAAAACAGCAAACTTTTTGTCCCTCAAATGCGCGTTTTCAATTTTCTTTGAAACGCTTTCTTCAAAATAGCGTCTGTTATAAATTGATGTCAAAGGATCTCTGTCTGCCTGATTTTGCAAAGCCTTTTCCCTTAATTTTCGGCTTGTAATATCCTGAAACGCCGAATACAAAACCATGCTTCCGCGATAATTAACAACGTTTGCCGAAGCCAGAAGCCAAAACGGCGTATTGCCGAATGACGTCTTAACCAAAACCTCAAAATCTTGAACTTCTTTAATATGTTCCAGTTTTTCCAAAAGCAATTTTCTGTTGTCCGCATCAACAAAAAAATCCTTAAAATGATATCTTGAAAGTTCCGAAACATCGAGTTCAAAAAGTTTCAATGCATTTTTATTTGCAAAAACGATAGTGTCGTCAGTTAATTTTGAAATCAAAATCGGAAAAGGTGAAGCTTTCAAAATATTCATTACGTTATCGGAAAAATCTTCCAAATTCTGCTTAATTTCTTTTTTCTCAAAAGCGCAAAACTCCGCTTCCATCAAAAAGTATGAAGCAGCTAAAATAAACAAAAGCGAAAGTGTGAAAACATATGAAAACGGAAGTCCCAAGAATGTGAAAAATGCCATTTGCTCAAAAAATCCGAACATCACGAGCCCCGCAATTGCCAACCCCAAATGATGCTTCAAATTAGGTTGCGAAACAAAACCTAAAAACAAATATGCCAACCCGATCATCGGCACAATCAGGCTGATATTTTGTTCCATTTCAACATTCTTTGCCACAAAAACCGCATAAAGACTTAAAACAAGACCGGCACTGATAAATGCGAACAAAATATGCGCGGGCAATTCCTTTGAGAGCAAAATATGCGAAGACGCCATCAAAAACAAAACCGACGCACCGATGGTTAAAAACAGCCTTAAAAACACCAGAATATCTGCCGAAACACCATAATAAACAAAAAACGAGTTTCTTTGATAAAAAAATGCTGCCAAAAAGAACACAAACAGCCCGAACCAAAGATCCCTCAGTCCTTTACCATATTTTAATGATGAAGAGGCATACCACGTCGCAAAACCCAAAAATGCAAATGCGGAAAGTCCGAACAAAAGCTCGAAAATCCCCCTGAAAAACGTAAAGAACAGCATCGAAAACCTCTTCTTCCTATTAAAGTCCTGAAGAAATTTTAATTTAAAAGGTTAAACTTTTTATTAAAAAATCAGCGTCTTTCTAAAACAAAGCATCTCTTTTTTTTACCAAAAGAGATGCTGTTTTAATAACTTTATGATTATTTGTAGCGAAGCCGAAACGTATTTCCCGTATCTTTAGTAATTTCCGTTGCCTCTTGAACCGTATATATTAATCGCCCGCGCGTTTTTGTTGATGTATTATTGTTGTTTGAAGATCCCTTGTTCCACGAAGTCAAGTCAGCATATCCGCTCTCTTTGATTGTTTTTGGCGGAATATATCCCAAAAGATCCATAAACATATCATCAATTGAATCATAAACTTGCTCTGAATCATAACGCCAAACGCTGACTGTTCCATCTTCGTTATAAACGATATCATGCCGACCGCAAAAAATACGCTGCTCTGCTGAAGATATAAACGGAAACATTAAAACAGCTAAAAAACTGACCAATAAAAGTATCTTTTTCATTTTTCTTCTCCTTAGCACATATTCCAACCATAAGCTATAAGATTGCCTTCATCGTCATATTCAAAAACATCTCCGCCGGCGCCTGACAAATTACCATCTTTATCATATTCGAGAGATATATTGTTTTCTTCCGAATAAATATTGTAATAATCAGGTTTTCCGCTTTCTATTGATTCTGGTGTATTATAGCTTTCAGAAATCCAAACTTGTTTTTCCTCGTTATATGTATTGGTATATTTGCTCTCTAAAACTCCGTTTTCATAAGTTGCTCCCGCAATCTGATTTCCTTGTGCATCATACGTTGTCTCATATCTCGAATCAGGAATATCGTTTTCTATAGATTCCGTTGACCAATAATATGTTGCAGAAGTTTGATATCCGTTTGCGTCATAAGTCCACAACCTTTTATCGTTAGGTCTGTCATTTGCAAAATCTTCCGTACTGCCATAGTTATAAAAACCGGTTTCCTGTCCGTTAGCGTTATAAGTGTGTTTATTTGCGCCCCCGCTGTTGTAGTAGTAATACGTGTCATAACTTCCGTCATCATAAACCGTTTTCGTCACACGTCCCTTGCTGTCATAGGTATTAACAGGCTCAGCCAAAGCATTGTTTGCAACAAAAACAAACAGACTTAAAAAAGTGATTGATAAAATTTTTCTGTTCATTTTTTCCTCCTTTTTTGCCCAAACCCCTAAGCTTCACATTATCGTGTGGGTTAGTGCGGTTACCCCTTTAGAATCGTAAGAAATAATCAACTTTTTTTTTGCGATTCTTGATAACAAAATTCTACCTTATTTTTATTGAAAAGTCAAGAAAAATCGGACAAAAACCCTTCCTTTACATGTTCGCATTATTTTCATAAATATTGCGTAAAATAAAAAAAACAGATGATTTTTATAAAAAAATTTTATATAGTATACCGTAAATTGATTCTAAAACGATGTAGGATACAAATTATGAAGCAAAATTTTCG
>OMQZ01000045.1 GCA_900313355.1 uncultured Rhodospirillaceae bacterium | reverse complement strand
GACGCAGAAAACGGTTTTGCAACTGCTGTCAGCCGCTATGTTTCAAAAGCCCTTTAGTGCTGAAAAAGATGTCGATTGGAAGGCTGTCTTTGACGAGTGTAAAGCGCAGTCAGTCATTTTACTTGCGTTTTCTGTTTTGCCCAAAAGTGATGTTCCGCAGGCAGTTTATGAGCAATGGAAACTTGTAGTCAACGGAAGCCTTGCCGTAAACTCTAAAATCAGCTATGCGCATACCGCGCTCAACCGGTTGATGAATCAAGCGGAGCTTCCGTATGTGATTCTCAAAGGCTGCGCGTCGGCGGAATATTATGATGACCCGTTGCTCAGAACGATGGGAGATGTCGATTTTTATGTCCCGGCGGATTGCTTTGAGAAAGCGGACAAGCTGTTGGTTAAAAAAGGTTTTCAAGCTAATGAAATTGACCACGAATATGAAAAAGCCTATACCAAAGATAACGTGGTTTTTGAATTACATAACACGGTGAACGGTGTGCCCGGCGGCAAGGTCGGAGCGGAAATTCGACACTATTTTGATGATGTTTTTGAAAAAGCCGATCTGAAACATTTTGATTTGGCAACGTATTATTCACCCTCACCCTTTCATCACGGACTGGTGATGTTGCTCCATGTCGCGCGGCATATGGTCACCGGAGGTATCGGTCTGCGGCATTTCTGTGACTGGGCGGTTTTTGTTAACGAAGTCAGCGACGACTTTGCGGTAATGTTTGAAGATAAACTAAAACGTGTCGGACTTTGGCGCTTCGCGCAGATTTTGACGCAGTTTTGCACTGCTTATCTCGGATTGAGCCCACAAGATTGGGCAGGCGAAGTCGATAAACAACTCCTTTCTGACTTAAAAGATGATGTGTTTGCAGGCGGTAATTTTGGACATAAAGACTTATCACGTGCCGATGAAGCCAAGTTTATTACCAGCCGGAAAAAAGGTACTGTGAATAATGATTCTGCTCTAAAACAAGCTGTCTTGTCCGCAAATGAGGTCGTGCGCAAGCATTGGAGGTTTGCCGATAAGGTGCCGGTTGTTTATCCTGTTGGATGGATGTTTTTCGGCGGAAGATACGCAGTGAAAACCGCTTTTGGAAAACGGGATAAGGTTAAGGTCAAGGCGCTTATTGAGGGTGCGGAGAAGAGGAAAGAAATCTATCAGGGTTTGAGGATGTTTGAAATAGTTGAAGAGAATTAATTCCTTTGTCATTTGATTTGAGGTGAGGTTATGGCAAATATATCGAGGTTATCTTTTAATTTATATGATATTAAAGCGCAAGGGTTTAGGGTAATAAGACATATTCCAAAATACGGAGAAGGAATACGCAGAAAAAAATATGGAGATAAGCCTATTCTTGCGACAGAAGATGGACGTAAAGTATTGAAAAATGCAATTGTAAAAGGTGCTCCCTTTATGGCTGCTCGCTTTGGTACATCTGAAGGTTTAGCGTTACAAAATTATTGGAGAGTAAAACTTAATTACGGCGATAAACCTGAAAGGCTGTCTAATAAGTACCTAAGAATCATGTGTAATAACGCTGGTTTTTTTCCTATGGACAAAGAATTGCTTTGGAAATGGGCCGAAATGGAAACAAAAGCATGTGAAGATTTGGACATCCTTGGTGTAATGCAATTTCTTAATGAAGAATGGATTGTGAGAAATTTTTGTTCACAAGCAACTTTAATGCCGAATGGAGGGTTAGGATCTTCGGCACATGGGTGGGCTCCGGTGTTAGAAGGCAGGAAGGTTCTTGTTGTTCATCCGTTTACAGATACAATACGATATCAATACGAAAACAATCGAGAGAAGATTTTTCCTGGAACAAATGCTCTGCCAAAGTTTGATTTAAAATACGTGAAAGCAGTACAAACCATAGCAGATCAAGAAGATAATCGATTTAATACTTGGTTTGATGCGTTAGATTATTTGACAGAAGAGGTGTCAAAACAAGATTTTGAGGTGGCATTAATTGGTTGTGGAGCGTATGGGTTTCAACTAGCTTCTCGCATAAAACGAATGGGAAAAATTGCTGTTCATATGGGTAGTACAGTTCAAACTTTATTTGGCGTCAAAGGATCCAGATGGAACGCACAATATGCTGACATAATGTATAATGATGCATGGGTTTATCCATCTGAGGCAGAAACTCCAAAAGGGTATGAGAAAGTTGAAAATGGTGCGTACTGGAAACCTTTGAAATAGCGCTTAAGATAATTGCAAATTGGGAGTATAGTGTTGGTTAAGTATAGCTTATCAAATAAAACCATCCTCATCACCGGATCCGCCGGATTTATCGGCGCAAATTTGGTGATGAGATTAATCAAGACCGGTGAACCGATGAAGCTGGTCGGACTTGATAATATGAACGACTACTATGATGTATCGCTCAAGGAATACCGTCTAGCGGAGATTGAGAAGCTTGTCGCGGAGAATGCTCAGGCTGATTGGACGTTTATAAAGGGTGACCTTGCGGACAAGGAACTGATTGATAATACTTTTGAAAATTATAAATTTGATATTGTTGTTAACCTTGCTGCGCAGGCAGGCGTGCGTTATTCAATTTCCAATCCGGACGCATATATCAACAGCAACATCATAGGATTCTATAACATTCTGGAAGCTTGCAGACATTCTTATGATAACGGCGCAAAGGGTGTCGAGCACTTGGTTTATGCTTCGTCGTCGTCGGTCTACGGCGGGAACAAGAAGGTACCGTTTTCAACGGACGACAAAGTAGATAACCCTGTATCGCTTTATGCGGCGACCAAAAAGAGCAACGAGCTGTTGGCTCAT
>OMQZ01000005.1 GCA_900313355.1 uncultured Rhodospirillaceae bacterium | reverse complement strand
TAAAAAAAATTAAAGCAAATCAGATAAGTCCGGTTTTTGATAATATGGACCTTTGAGGACTTTTCCGTCTTCGCGCTTGAGAGGTTTGCCGTCAACAAGTTTGGACATATTGCTTTTGTGAACGCGGTTAAAAACCTCTTCCATCGGAATGCCTAAGGCAACAACCATGCCGCTCAGAACATATTGAAGATCAGCCAATTCTTTAAACATTTTAAGTTTTGTATCTTTACTTGGTGCGCCGCCTTTTTCAATCTCGGAAAGAAGAGCGTTTATTTCGGCATTTAATTCGCCGGTCTCTTCGTTAATGAGTTTTTGACGCAACTCAAGAAGCGGCTTTGTGTAAGGGGCATTAATAGCCATTTCCATAGATTTATGAAATTCTTTGACCTTTTTTTCGTATTCGTTCATGAACATTCTCCAATACAAAAAAGCATAAGAGAAGAGGTTGAAAAAGGCAAGATTTATGATAAATCAGTTGACAGATTTAATTGGTTGAGCGATTCGATTTCGCGTTCGATTAAGCGGAGCTGATGAGAATGTTCGCGATATAAGGGTGAAAGATAATAGCTGTCATTGCCGATCTGGTTAATTTTTATTTCTTCTTTTAGGGCTTCTTTAGCCTTGAATAATTCTTGTAATTTTTTTTGCATATGAATTCTCCTTAATATATTATATATAAGAAAAATATCATATTTCAAGATGTGAAAAAGAGATTTTTCTAAAAATACAGAAAAATCTCAGTTTTAAAAAATTTTTATCAGCCGATTCGTTGAGCTTTTAAGGCAAAAATTATTTTGCCGGCGATATCAACTTTCTTAAAGGGTAACGAAACGCTTTTATAGTTCGCGTTGTCGGAAATAAGGACAAGTTCGTTTGAAGAAATTTGTTGCAAACGACGGATAATAAAATGATTTGAAGTGCGAACAAGGTAAAGACCGTCAGCGCCAAAATGGTTGAATGAAAAGTCGGCTAAAACAAAATCGCCGTCTTTTAAGGTCGGATCCATCGAATCGCCACTGACACGAAGCATCTTGATAAATTCGGGCGAAGTTGATGTGATGTTTGAAAAATCAGCTGCAGGCAAAGAAAGGAAACCCTCAGTGCTTTGAGCGCTTTGATCAAGATTTAAGGAAATCATTTCAACAAGAGCTGTTTTTGCATGGGAAGAAACGGGAGTGATTGTTTTAGGCAATTTGATGTCTGTCAATTCTTGTTCGTCAACGTCTAAGAGCATGGCAAGTTTTCGGCGTTGTTCTTCAGGCAACCGAACCGGCGAACGTTTGTTGATAAACTGATGTAAATAAGCTTCGTTTTTGCCGATGGAAAGAGAAAGAGAACGATAATTTTTTCCTTTTTCTTTAATGAGGTTGTCAATATGGGTGCGTATTTGATCAATATCCATGAGAATCTCCTTGTTTGGTTCATAAGAAACATATCATAAAAAAAATAGTTGTGCAAATGATAAATTTATCATTGATGATATAATAAATATATTATATTTAAAAGCGGAAAGGAACGGACAATGGCAAAAAGTGTTTTGGAAAAATATGAGGCAAAAGGGTGGCTCAAGGGCGGATTAAAAATTTTTTCGGCAAAAGACAGACTTTGGGCGGCAAGAAAGCTCCATCTTTCGTATCTGAAAAGCAAGCAGGCAACGCTAAGAGCAAGAAATATGGAGCTCGTAAAGGTTGATGAAACAAGAAAAACAGATGTTTGCGAGGCAAGGCTTGATGCAATTCAAGAATTTTTGGAAGCATTTCGGGCGATGCCGCTTGAGGGGCAGAAGATTGTTGAATGTGTTGTTTTTCAAGACAAAGAACTGAAAATCAAGAATGAGGCAAAAACAAAAGAAATCAAAAAGGCTTTTGTTCAAGCTTTGGACTGTTTGACTTTATTTTATTATGAAAAGCTCGGAGAAAACAGAGATGAAAGAAAACATATATGAAATTCGCGCAAAAAGATTTGAAGAGGTTTTTAGAATAAATCAAATGTTTCGGGCCGTTATCAAGTTGGCGATTAAAGATGCATATTTAAGAAAATCAAAAAGAAGTGATAAAATTAAAGCAGAAGCCATGAAATTTTTGAGAGGGGAAAAAGATTTAAAAATAATATGCGAAATGGCAGGGATAAAGCAAAACGAAATTGTAAAAGTCGTTAAAAACAAAAATTTAAAATACAAAGAAAAATATAATAAAATAAAATCAATTTTGTAGAAAAATATTATATTCAAAATGAAAATACAAAGAGTTAGAGGGTTTTGCACAAGGGTTGACTTTAAAGGAAAAATATGATATATATAAAACATCCTTAAAAAAGGATTTAAGAAACGGCGCGGATAAAAAAGCTGTTTTATTTTTTATAGAGAGCTTCGGCTCTTTTTTGTTAGCAAAGGATAATATAGGGCTTTGGATTAGAAAATTAAGAGAATTTCAGGTATAAAAAGCATAATTTTAAGATCGTTCCGGCAGGAACGTTTTTTTTTAATCAAACGAAAGGAAAAAGATGAACAATATATTGGAAATATGTCAGGAAGTTGCGGACATGACAGCGACACAAAGACCTGATGATTTGTTTGATAAAAATGTGTTGCATGATGCAATTTTTTTATCGGTGGCAAAAAGCGAGCTCGACAGCTTAATGCGCTACGGTGACTGGCAAGAGCTGATTAAACAAGGGCGCTTTGAAACAATTGAAAACAAGGCGTTTTATCCCTTTGATGAAGTTGTTGGTGATTTTTATGCGCTGATACACAATACGGTTTATATTAAAAACGAGGGGAAGCAGGCAATCGGGGCGATAACACCCGAAAAATGGATGAAAACACTCAATTCAAATCCCCATCAGGAAGAGATAAATTTTCGGATAGAAAACAACGGATTAAGGTTTATGGGAAAGCCGAAAGCGGGCTTAAAAGTTGTTTTTCTTTACAGATCAAATGCAATTTGCATTGATGCAAAAACAAGAGAACCCAAATGTGTTTTAAGTAAAAATACGGATATTCCGGTGTTTGACAAGTATTTGGTTAAACTCGGGATTGTATGGCGCTTAAATAAGCGAAACGGAATGGATTATGAAGAAGAATATAACGAATATCAAAAAGAGCTGAAAAAACAATTCGGCCGAGAGCTTGGAACGCAAGATATCAGGCTTGCAGGCGAAAATTTTTTAAAAGATGAAATAGAAATATATCACGTAAAATAAGGAAAAAGAGATGGAAGATATAAAACAATGGATTAAAAAAATTGAGGCGGCTGAAAAAAAATATGAGCCGTATCACGCATTAATCAAAGAAATCAGGGCATATTACAGAAATGAAAAATCAAAAAACAAGCACAACATTTTTTGGTCAACAATCGAAACGCTAAAACCGTTTTTGTATTTTAAGCAACCGAAACCGTATGTGGAACAAAAACAGAAAACAAACAGTCCGATAGAAACAATAGCCTGCCGGATTTTGGAAAAAGCGCTCAATTGGGATTTGGAAAAATTTGATTTTGACAGCGTGGTCAAATATGTCAGGAATGACTTTCTGCTTGTAGGGTTCGGCGCAGCTTATGAGCGGTATGTGCCGACCTTTAAAAAATGTTTTTTACAAAGCGAAACAGACGTTTGTCTTGAGATTTTAGAAGATGAAAAGGTTGAAACGGTTTATTTAAATCCCGAAGATTTTATTGCAGACACGCAAAAAGTTTTTGTTTGGGAAGACTGTTCATGGGTGGCACGCAAAATATTTATGACTGTTAAAGAGGCGGAAGAGCAGTTTGGGCAGGATTTGGCAAATTTGCTCAGCGTTGAAGGAACAAAAAGCGACGAAAAATCAATCAAAGTGTATGAAATTTGGGACAAAGCCGATAAACAAATTTTATATTTATCGAAAGAATGTTCGAGCAATTTTTTAAAAATCTTAAAAGACACGGCAAAGGTCAGCGGCTTTTTTACGATGCCAAAGCCGATGTTTGCAACATTAACAAATGACGGTTTAATCCCTGTGCCGGATTATGAACAGCTCAAGCCCTTGCTCGAAGAGTTAAGCGGAGTAACAAACAGGATGCAGCTTTCGATGCAGGCGATTAAGGTTTCGGGGGCATATGATAACAGCTTTCCTGAGCTTGCAAACATCTTAAACAAAGATGTGACTTTAGTGGCCGTAAGCGATTTTGACAGATTAAAAGAAAACGGCGGTTTAAGGGGAATTATAGACTTTGCACCGATAGAACAATATGTGAATGCTTTAGAGGCACTTGCGGCAAGAAGAGAAGATATTATGTCGCAAATTTATGAAATTACGGGTGTTTCGGATATTATGAGAGGAAATTCGGATAAGGTGGAAACGGCAACTGCCGTGGCTAAAAAAACAAATTTCGGAACACTTCGAAATCAAGACCGGCAAAATGATATGATCCGCTTTATCACAGATCTGTTGAAAATTAAGGCAGAAATGATCTGCGAATGTTTCAGCAGGCAGCGGCTGAAGTGTTTTGCAGACGAAAATATCAAAGACTCAGATGTTGATTTGGCCATAGAGGTTTTAAAAACAGACAAACTAAGGGGTATGGTTTTAGGTGTTCAGACAGATACGGCAATGATTAACAGCGATTTGCAAAGCAATCTTCAAAACACGATTTCAGCTATTCACCAATTGATCGTTCAGGCTTTTGATGTTGTTTCATCACAGCCGCTTCTTTTAGATTTATACAGGCAAATGATTGAGAGTTTAACAACAACATTGCCGAACGCGCGAATGTATGAGCCCGTCATTTCAAAAGCTTTTGAAGCAATCAGTCTTGAATTAAAGCAAAAAGAAGCTCCTGAGCCGAATTTAGCTGTTTTACAGCTCAAGCAAGAAGAACAAAAAATGCTGTTAGAGCATAAAATCAAGGAAAAGGAAGTTGCAATTAAAGAAGCAGAACTTGTTTTGAAAAAAAACGAACAAGATCGCAAAACAGCTTTGGAAAACAAAGAGATGGAACTTCAAGCAACCTTAAAAGCAAAAGAACTTGATGAAGATAAAAAGACGAACACGAATATTTCAACCGGATATGTGAAAGGATTTTAGAAAATGACAAGCGTAAGGCAAGATTTAGAAGAAGCATTGAGGCAATACGAGGAAGAGGAAAGAAAGAGAAAAGAAGAGGAATTAAGAAAAAGAGAAGAAAGAATAAGTCAAACAGCACAACATGATGTCGAAAGTATGTATGAGCCGTATTTGGACGATGATGAAAGTTGTTACATGAATTTTAACGGCACAAATCTGGGGCTTGTTAAAGATGGAATTTTGTATGATAATTTAGACGCAATTCACGGCGGATTAACAAAAGGCTCAAGAGGATGTATTGACATTCCTTGGCAAACGGATAGACTATGGTCATATTTAGACGAATGCAAAGAAGACGAGGTGCCGTTATATGTTAAATATAAAAGAAAACGTTGGTAAGCCAAAAGAACGACTTTGGAAATATTGCTTAAGTGTTAAAAAACTGCTGTGGCCGTTTAAATGGTATATTGGTTTTTATTTGATTTATATATCTCTGTTTGTCAGAGAATTAATAGCCCCCCTGCAGAAAATGATCCTATTTTTAGCGCAGAGGCAACATCCAATGATTGGAGCTATGAAAGCCAAAGAGTTTACATTGGAAGTTTGAAATTAGATATCATAATAATCATCTTGATTTTTTTGCTTGGATTAAGCAATGTGAAAAATCATCCGAGAATTGCAAAATTGATATTTCTATCGCCATGGATAATGACTTTCGCGAATTTAATTTTATCAATATGGGAAGAAATATTCGGGTAAAAAAATTAAATTAAAATTTTAAGAGGCATTCTTTGGAATGCCTTTTTTGTTAAGGAGGAAATATGTTCAAGAGAGTAAATCGGCGTGTTAAATCGGCAGATTTTATTTTGCCGGCGCCTGTGGGCGGACTGAATAAAAGAGATCCGCAAAGCAAAATGAGTTTAACGGATGCGATCGAAATGGATAACTATATTCCGACACAAAATGCAGTCGAGCTAAGACCGGGATATACACTATATGCGCCTTTAGATGAATTGGAAAGCAAAAGCAAAATTGAAACATTGGTTGCATATCACAGCCAAGATATAAAAAAAATGATAGCTGTTTTTAATAACAAAGCTTATGAAATTTTGCCCTCTCGCACAAAAGCTTTTGAAAATGTGAGCTTTACGAAAAACCGTTGTCAAACGGTTCAATATCAAAACAGGCTTTTCTTTATGAACGGAGTCGATATTCCAAAGGTGTATTTCGTTGACGAAAACGGTGTTGAACATTTTGAAAATTGGAGCTTTGAGGGACAGGATTTAACACCGGTTAAAATCATCAATGGCGGTGTGTCGCATGAATTTTTATGGTTTGTGGAAAAAAATTCAACGCGTGCATGGGTGTCAACGGTTGCGGGAAATGTGAGCGGAACGCTTGAATCCTTTGATACGGCACAAATCTTAAAATGGGGCGGGCACCTGATTTCTTGTTTTAACTGGACGGTCGACGGTGGAACCGGTATTGACGACTACACTTGTTTGCTTTCATCGGAAGGTGAGGTTTTAATTTATAAGGGCTATAATCCCAATGATGCTTCAAATTGGACATTGATGGGCTCATACAAACTGAGCAAACCGATCGGATATCAATGTGTGATGCAATATCAGGGAGATGTTGTGTTAATCACGCAAGAAGGTTATATCCCGCTTTCCAAAGCATTAAGCACCAACAATACGGGATTTTCATCAGTGGCATTTTCAGATAAAATCAGCGGTCTGGTATCCGAAAGAGCAAGGTTTTACAAAGATTTTGAGGGTTGGCAATCACTTATCTATACCAAAAGAGGATATGGCATTTTTAATGTGCCGCTGGGTGAACAATTTGAGCAACATGTGATTAATGTTGCAACCGGTTCATGGTGCAGATTTACAAATATTCGCGCGTTTTGTTGGTGTTTGCATGATGATGACTTATATTTTGGCTCAGACGACGGGGTGTATAAGTTTGATGACTCAAATTCTGACAATGGTTTGCCGATTGAAGGAAAAGTGGCGCAGGCATATACGGATTTGATGACAAGCAATATTAAAAAAATTGTGTTGCTCAATCCGAAGATTAAAGCTTCTAAAGATTTTAAGCTGATGGTTTGGACGAACATGGATTATGAAGATAAAGAATTGGATTATTATGTGGAATTCGGTCAAATCGGCGGCGTTGGCGAAAAATGGAATGAGGCAAGATGGAATGAAGCAAAGTGGAAGTGTTTAAAACAACGCAAAATACAAAGTCAATGGGTTGCAAACAACGCAATAGGTTATAAGCTCAGCGTTGTTTTTAAAACAAAAACGACAAACATTGAGGTCAAATGGTATGAAACAGGGGTCAGGTTTGAGACCGGAACCGGTATTTTATAAGGAAAAATCAGATGAAAGCGATTATGGACAGAGTTTTAATCAGGCTTGAAGAAAATGAGAAAAAAAACGGGGATATTTTTTTGCCGGACAATTTTGAAAAGACAAGAACAACGGGAGAGGTTTTAAGCGTCGGAGAAGACGTGAGAGCTGTAAAGGTCGGACAAAAAGTTTTGTTTCATGTGTTTGACGAGTTGCCGACAGTTCAAAAAGATGTTGTAGCGGTACGTGAAAATTCGCTTTTGGCGATTTTAGAGGAATAGCCGATGAGAAGAATGAAAACATTAAAGGAAACGTTGATTAAGATGTTAAGTAAACAACAAATCAGAGAGCAGATTTGCGAGATGCTGATCAATGATGCCAGAAACGGAAACTTAAAAGCCGTTGAACTGATAAGAGATATTACGGGAGAAAAAAACAATCCGAGCGCTGCCAATATTGAACAGGTGACAAATATCAAAATAGAGGTTGTTGATGCAAAAGGAGCTCAGGATTAAAATAGCACGCCCGTTTTTGCCGCTGATTGGCGAAAGAAAGCGTATTAAGTTTTTTTATGGCGGGAGAGGCGGCGGAAAAAGTTATGCGTTTGCGGACGCGCTGTTGCTTTTAGGATTAAAGCAAAAACTTTTGATTGCCTGTGTGCGAGAAATTCAGGAGTCAATTAAAGATTCGGTGCACAGGCTTCTTGCTGACCGGATCGGCTTTTATGGGCTTGATGAATTTGATGTGAAAGAAAGCGAGATCTTAAACCGCGTTAATGGAACGCGGTTTATTTTTAAGGGGCTGAGAAATCAGGATGCGCAAAAAATCAAATCGCTCGAGGGGGTGGATATTGTTTGGATTGAAGAAGCACAGACAATATCTAAAAAATCGTGGGAAATTTTGTCGCCGACCATCCGAAAAGACGGGTCAGAAATTTGGATTTCAATGAACAGAGAGGAAGAAAATGATCCTCTTTGGGTGGAACTCGGGGCAAATCCGGATGAGCGGACGTTCGTGCAAAAGGTTAATTTTTATGACAATCCGTTTTGCCCCGATGAGCTTAAAAAGCAGGCACTTGATTGCAAACAAAAATCAATATCCGATTATTTGCATATTTGGGAAGGAGAGCCTTTGAGCCAAGGATCGCACAAGCTCATAGATTCTGCAAAGGTGCGCGAGGCAATGCGCCCGAAGATCAAAGAAACAACATCACCTTTGGTGATCGGGCTTGATGTTGCAAGATTTGGTGATGATGCAACGGTGTTTTGTTTCAGGCGCGGAAGGCTGTGCTTAAAATTTGAGGTTTATAAGGGAAAAGACAACGTTGAGGTGGCAAATTTGGCAACGAACATAATTGAAAAATATCATCCCTCTAAAATGTTTGTTGATGTAGGCGGCGTTGGAGGCGGTGTGTATGATATCTTAAAAGAC
>OMQZ01000021.1 GCA_900313355.1 uncultured Rhodospirillaceae bacterium | reverse complement strand
CCGCATAAATTTCCTGTGCCAATTCTGTTGATATTGGATGAGGTCTTTCTAAAACAATCCGCTTTGAATCTATTTGATTTGGAAAATTCATTTTATTTTCTCCTGTTCGTTTTTTCACTGGTTATTTTAGCATCATTTAAAATAATGTCTACAAAAATTTATATTGCATTTTCGATTGATATTTGCTATATTCTTATTGCTGACTTGTCAGCTATGACACTAGAGGCGCTATGAAATAGGTATGTTGGACCCGAGGGCAGTACTCGGCACCTCCACCAATTTTAAGGGGGTGAAACAGGTTAGACAGTATACAATAAAGATGGTTTGCTGTGTTCGGTGAGATACCACCGTTATCGGTTCAAATTAAATAAACGCAAATGATAATTTTGCACCAGTTGCAGTAGCTGCTTAATAGCGAAAGCAACGAATTTAATTCTTTGAAACTTGGTTTTTTCAAAGTGAGGTTTGGGCCACCTAGCAACAGGACGGCCTATTTTTTTTATATTGAAAATCTTTTTTTGATGACTATTTCTCTTTTGTTTTTAATTTCATTTTTTAGGAGAAATAATCATGACTGAAGGTGTGCGTTACCCTACTTTAGCATTTCATACGGGCGGTGTCGGCCAGGCAAATGACGGTATTCCGCCTCAACCGTTTGAAACATTTTGTTATGACAGCGCGTTGATGCAGGCAAAAATTGAAAATTTCAATGTGGTCCCCTACACTTCCGTTTTGCCTAAAGAACTTTTCGGCAATATCGTTCCGGTTGATAAAGTTGCTGGCAAGTTCAAACATGGCGCCGTTTTGGAGGTTATTATGGCCGGTAACGGTGCCAACCGTGATAATCACAAAGCTATTGCAACAGGTGTTGGTATTTGTTGGGGCAAAGATAAAAACGGCGAGTTGATCGGTGGCTGGGCTGCCGAATATGTTGAGTATTTTGACACACATATTGATGATGAAATCGCCGAAGGTCACGCCAAAATGTGGCTCAATAAATCATTAAAACATGAGCTTGAAATCAGAGGTGTTGAAAAACACAGCGAATTTCAGATGTTTCATAATTACCTCAACATCACCGAACAATTCGGATACAGCTTAACGTGTTTAGGCTTTTTGAACTTTGAACACGCTGATCCTGTTGAGCTTTAAGATGTGAGGCAAAAATGTTTCATAAAAGTCAAAAACAACACACACCGGCAGAAGTTAAAAACTCTTCTGCCGGATTAGGCGTTATGGCACTTGCCGCTATTGTTGTCAGTTCGATGATTGGCGGCGGTATATACAGTCTGCCTCAAAATATGGCACAATCTGCCTCAGCCGGCGCGGTCTTGCTTGCGTGGCTCGTTACCGGTATCGGTGTTTATTTTATTGCCAATACATTTCGAATTTTATCGGTGGTTAAACCTGATTTAACCGCCGGTATTTATATGTATAGCCGTGAGGGCTTCGGATCATATGCCGGTTTTACAATCGGATGGTCATATTGGCTTTGTCAGATATGCGGCAATGTCGGTTACGCCGTGATTACCATGGATGCCTTAAACTACTTTTTTCCACCCCATTTTGCAGGCGGAAACAACCTTGCTTCCATCATCGGCGGCTCACTCATTATTTGGGGATTTAACTTTCTTGTTTTAAGAGGAATTAAACAAGCAACTCTGATTAACCTCATCGGCACGGTTGCAAAAATCGTTCCGCTTATTTTGTTTATTTTGATTATGGCATTTGTGTTTCATGCCGACAAATTTTCATTTGACTTTTGGGGCGAAAATCTTATCAGTAAAAATCTCGGCTCGATTGAAACCCAAATCAAAAACACCATGCTTGTGACCTTATGGTCATTTATCGGTATTGAAGGCGCCGTTGTAATGAGCCAACATGCCCAATCTCCAAAGTCAGTCGGCAAAGCAACGGTTCTTGGTTTTGCTGGCTGTTTGCTTATTTATGTTTTACTCTCATTGTTGCCTTTCGGCTATATGTCGCAAAGTGATCTTTCAAAAATAGCCAACCCATCGACAGCCGGAATCTTAGAAAAAATTGTCGGCAAATGGGGAGCAGATTTTATGAATATCGGTTTGCTTGTTTCGGTTTTAACAAGCTGGCTTGCATGGACGATGGTGACAGCTCAAATTCCGCAAGCAGCAGCTAAAAACGGCACGTTTCCCAAGCAATTTTCAATCGAAAATAAATTTCATGCCCCATCTGTTTCACTTTGGATAACATCAGCCATGATGCAGATTTTTATGCTTCTGGTTTATTTTTCAAACAATGCTTGGAACACTATGCTTTCAATCACAGGTGTGATGGTCTTGCCAGCGTATTTTTCATCTTGTGCTTATTTATGGAAACTTTGTGAAGATCATGAGTATCCGAAAGATGTTTATATCAAACGCTCATCTGCGCTCTTGGCGGCAACGGTCGGCTCGATTTATGCTTTATGGCTTATTTATGCTGCCGGCTTAAAATATCTGCTTTCCGCTGTCATTTTTATTGCACTTGGTATCCCTGTCTATATTTGGGCCCGAAAGCAAAATTGTCCTGATGACAAAATTTTTACAAAACATGAATTTTGTTTTGCATTTTCTCTTATTATTCTAGCCCTTGTTGCTATTTATTCTATTGCAACAGGCATTATAAAGCTTTAATTTTATCGCACCTTTCATTTAATAAGTTTTATTTGACAAATTAAATTTTAGGTGTTATCTTTTTTTTATCTTATTACTTTTATGTAAACAATTTAATCTATTATCCATATGAAAAAATCAAAAACTTTGTGCGAGTATCTCACCGAGGGTGATTACGCGTCTTTTTTGCGTTTTGTTCACAGTTCCCATGTCCTTGCGATTGAGGAAACTGATGAATGCGATTTTTATCGCAATGCTCCCAAAAGATGGGCAAAGACATTGCTCAACTCTCATGCCCCGTCTCCTGCTGTTGAACGGGTCATTATGCTCTATCATTCGTCTGAGATGATTTCTTTTGCAGCCATCAAATGGAATCTCTATCCCTCAAGCCTGATTTGGGCTTTTGCTGAAGCTCCTATTGATGTTGCTCAAAAAGTTCTTGACGTGTTGCGCTATAAGCCCGCCACCGAAGTCGAAGTTGCCATGCTCAAAAGAGCTGATTTGGAACTTTTGAAAGCCTGGCTTGACAAGTTCAACACCCTTGACGAAGAAAGCGAGGCTCTCATCAATGACGATCAGAATTTGAGCAGTCTCAAGAGCTATTACATTGACAGAGCCATAGCAAGAAGTCTTTAATGTTATCATGCTATCCCCGATTACTCAAAAGTCGGGGATAAGATTTAACCTGAGTCTGATATGCACCCATACAAGACCATTAAAAAACTTCTTGAAAAGAAGGATTTCAACGCTTTTTTAGAGTTTGTGAAAACAGAATATATTTACGAACTTGAAGAAGGTGATGAATATCTTCTCTATAAAAAAGGGCCTCTTGAATGGCAGAAGGAGCTGTTACAAAGAATTCAGCCTTATTCAAAATCGGAACGGCAGATCTTTAAAAACGGCAATCTTGACACGATATTGATGTTGATCAGTCGTTATGATGTGTCTCGGAAAAATTTGGTTTGGGGGTTTGCTAATATGGATTTGAAAAAACTTCGAGCCATTGCCCGTAAAACAAATCCCAAACAATCGGCAAATTTTGAGATAGCACTCATAAACTGCGCAAACGAAGATCTGTTTAAGATATGGCTTGATAAAGTCCCTGATTTACAGCCTGCCTCAAAAGATTTTTTAAGAGAAACTTATGCCGTGAGAAATTTGCGAACCATTTATAATCGCCGCTTTCCCGAAGATCCTATTTAGTTTTTTTTCCCGACTCGATAACGAGCCGGGTTTTTTTGCTTTATTTTTCTTTCTTTATGTGCTACAAGTCTTTTAAAGGAGAAAAGATATGCCTCAAAACCTTGATGAACGCTTTATGAACATTGAAATGATGCTTACCGAACAACAACGTATGCTTGATGACTTAAATGATGTGATTATCAAACAAGGCAAAGAAATTGATGTTTTAAAAAAAGAAAACGCGCTCTTAAAAACGCTTATAGAGCGCGAAACTGTTAAACCGATCTCGGAAGAAACACCTCCTCCGCATTATTAAAAATCTTTTTATTCTTTAAAACCGCCTTTTATAATCTCTTTTGTTTGGCTTTCAACTGTTTGAGCATCGTTTTCTATTTCGTCTTCTGTTTCAGAAACGACCTCGTCTATACCGCCCTGAATGGCATCTTTTG
>OMQZ01000020.1 GCA_900313355.1 uncultured Rhodospirillaceae bacterium | reverse complement strand
TGTTTTATGGATAATTTAGGTGATGAAATGTGGCTTAAAAATTATGCTGTTTTAGAGTTTCGGTTGCTTTATTTTCTTGGTATCGGGCTTGATTTAGGCTCGTGTGCGGCAACAGGGACGATTGAAAACTTAGCATTTGTGTCTCCCAAAAGCGGGCGGGCAGTGTGTTTGGAGGCCGGTCAGCCATATCAAGACAAGCTTTTCAAATATCCGCATTTTGCCTTAAATAAAAACATTTTACCCACAAATGAAGAAGTGATTGATTTGCTTAAAATGAACGAGTTTTTCCTCAAGAAAAACTTTTTTGAAGCGCATGGCTTGCAATTTCCTTTAAGCCGTGCTAGTTTAATCGAAAATTTGAGATTATAAGAAAGAATAAAATGTCTGAAACAGAGCCGAAAATCAAAGATGTTGCGCTAAAAGAAGAATTAAGCAAACGTTATTTATCGTATGCGATGTCAACGATTGTGTCACGCTCGCTTCCTGATGTGCGCGACGGCTTGAAGCCTGTACACAGAAGGCTTTTGTTTGCAATGCGCCAGCTCCATTTAGACCCGAAAACAGGCTACAAAAAATGTGCACGTGTGGTTGGCGATGTGATTGGTAAATATCATCCGCACGGCGACGTCGGTGTTTATGGGGCAATGGTGCGCTTAGCTCAAGATTTTTCGGTGCGTTATCCGCTTGTTGACGGGCAGGGCAACTTTGGTAACATCGATGGTGACGGTGCTGCCGCTATGCGTTATACCGAAGCAAGGCTCACCGATTTTGCGATGGCTTTGATGGAAGGCCTCTCTGATGATGCGGTCGACTTTGTGGACACATACGACGGAGAAGAGCAAGAGCCTGCCGTGATGCCGGCTGCTGTGCCGAATTTGCTTTGCAACGGCTCATCGGGTATTGCCGTCGGTATGGCAACAAACATTCCAACACATAACTTAAGCGAAGTTTGTGATGCGCTCTTATATTTGGTGGATAACAAAGAAGCGACAGATGAGGCTTTGGTTCAGCGTTTAAAAGGACCGGATTTTCCGACAGGCGGTGTAATTGTTGACAGCTTCGAAAGCATCGTAAACACCTATAAACAAGGTAAGGGGAGTTTTCGCATTCGAGCCAAATGGGAAAAAGAAGATTTAGGCCATGGTTTATATCAAATCGTTGTGACTGAAATCCCGTATGGGGTGATTAAATCAAAGCTTATTGAGCGCATAGCTGAACTCTTAAATGAGAAAAAACTACCCCTGCTTGCCGACATCAGAGATGAATCGGCACAAGATATCCGCATTGTTTTGGAGCCAAAAACACGCACGGTTGATGCAAATATGCTCATGGAACTCTTGTTCAAAGAAACGGAGCTGGAATCAAAATTTAATATGAATATGAATGTTTTGGATTCTGATTGTGTGCCGAGGGTGATGAGCATCGGCGAGGTTTTGCGTGAATATTTGAATCATCGCTTGCAGGTTTTGAAACGCCGCACAAATCACAGGCTTTCAAAAATTTTGGCGCGTTTGGAAATTTTGTCTGGTTATTTGACGGCTTATTTGAACTTAGATGAAATCATCTGCATTATCCGCGAAGAAGATGATGCCAAAGCCGTGATGATAAAAAAATTTAAGTTAAGCGACAATCAGGCAGAAGCGATCCTTAATATGAAGCTCAAGAGCTTACGAAAATTAGAAGAGAGTGAAATCAGAGCCGAATTTGATGCTTTAACGGATGAAAAGAAAGGCTTGGAAGATATTCTTTCAAATGAAGAAAAACAATGGGCGAAGGTTGCAGAAGAAATTAAGGCAACAAAAGAACGCTTCGGCAAGAAAACGGCATTAGGACGTCGCCGCACGGAGTTTGCGTCTGCACCGACCGATATTGAAATCACAATAGATGCTTTGGTTGAAAAAGAGCCGATTACGGTTATTTTGTCGCAAAAGGGCTGGATCAGAGCCATGAAAGGCTATGTAAATCTCTCAGATGAATTTAAGTTCAAGGAAGACGACGGCCTGCTCAAAGCCATTCATGCACAAACGACTGATAAAATCGTTTTGCTTGATACATCAGGCAAGTTTTTCACCATTCAAGCAAGCGACATTCCATCGGGCAGAGGTTTTGGACAGCCGCTTCGTTTGATGGTTGATTTATCAAACAATGACAATATATCGGAGATGTTCGTCTTTGAGCCGAGCGCAAGCTATGTTTTGGCATCCAACACAGGACACGGCTTTGTGGTTGATGAAAACCATATTATTGCCCAAACAAGGACAGGACGCAAGATTATGAATTTGGCTGACGGTGAAAAGTCTGTTCTGTGCAAGAAAATAACGGGCGATATGGTGGCTATTGTCGGCGAAAACAGAAAACTTTTAATCTTTAAGGTTGAAGAAATTCCTTCAATGGCAAGAGGCAGAGGTGTAACGCTCCAAAAATATAAAGACGGGCAAATGAGCGATATGCAAATTTTTGACTCGAATGTCGGCTTTTCATATAATCGCTCAGGCGGTGTGACGGTCGAAAAAGAATTGATGACATGGCTCGGACACAGGGCACAATCCGGAAAGCTTGTACCTTTCGGATTTCCAAAAACAAACAAATTTTATAAGGAGTAAGCATTCATGATGAAAAAGTTATTTTTAATTTCGATGTTATACATACCGGTGGCAAGTGCTCAAACAGCGGCTGATTTAACTCAAATCGAAAATTATTTGAACTCGATAACAACCCTTGAATCGAGCTTTGTTCAAATGGCTTCAAACGGAGCAACTTCAGAAGGAAAACTATATATTTCAAAGCCATCCAAAATTCGTATGGAATATGCCGCACCGACAGATGTTTTGATTGTGGGAAACGGTGATGAAATCATATTTCACGATAAGGAATTAGATCAAATCACAAATATTGAGTATGATGATATTCCTGGAACGAAAATTTTAACCGATACAATCAAAATAGACAATAAAAACCTCAAAGTAACGGATTTTTATAAAGATGCGGGTTCCACAACCATCACACTTGAGTATACCAAAGCAAAGGATATGGGGCCGATAACGCTGATTTTCAATAACCATCCGTTTGAACTAAAGCAATGGAAAATCGTAGATCCGCAAAGCGTTGAAGTAACGCTCTCGCTCTATGATATGACAAAAGACAAGGTATTAGATGAAAACCTCTTCTCATACAAAGTAAAATCCCGTAAGAATTCAAAAAGAAGAAGATAAAATTATATAAACTGAATATTTAAAAAATCTTTTTTCTTTCTTCTTGTCATTTTAATTAAAGCGATTACTTCATAAGCACCTTTTAGATGTTTATGGAGTAAATCAATGGAAGAAAAAAATAAAATCGGTCTTGTGCCTGCGACCTTTATGGTTGCCGGAAATATGATGGGCTCGGGAGTGTTTATGTTGCCGGCTAATTTGGCGGGCATCGGGTCTATCGCTATTTTCGGCTGGATTATCACGACAATCGGTGCTGTCGCGCTTGCGCTTGTCTTTTCAAAACTCACACAGATTTATCCGGCTGCCGGCGGTCCGTACGCTTATGCTAAAAAAGCGTTCGGCCCATATATGGGGTATCAGACAAACCTTGTTTATTGGCTCGCAAATGTGGTTGGAAATGTCGGTTTGGCTGTGGCCGGCCTTGGATACTTAACAACATTTTTCCCTGTTTTGAAAGATCCGCTTGTGATGGCTTTGGCACAAATCGCCGTGATTTGGTTTTTCACATATGCCAATATTTTAGGGCCGAATGTTGTGGCTAAACTTCAAAGTATAACCACGATTTGTGCGCTTGTGCCGATTATCGGTATTGCGCTTTTGGGGTGGTTTTGGTTTCACCCGTCAACTTATATGGGCGGTTGGAACATGACCGGCAAATCTGATTTGACGGCCATCGGTATGACCTTAAACTTCACGCTTTGGGCGTTTATCGGCGTTGAAAGCGCGTCTGTTTCAACTGCGGTTGTCAAAAATCCGACACGAAATGTGCCGATTGCAACGGTGACGGGGGTGATTATTGCCGCCGTATGCTACATTTTAAGCTCAAGTGTGATTATGGGGATTATCCCA
>OMQZ01000132.1 GCA_900313355.1 uncultured Rhodospirillaceae bacterium | reverse complement strand
GGCAGAGGCACAACTGCCGGTGAAATTGATATTATCGCACTCAAAAAAAATGTTCTTGTTTTTGTTGAAGTTAAGAATCGCAAAACATTGGAAAATGCTCTTTATGCCATTAAACCTCAACAACAAAAACGCATTATCAATGCCGCAAAATTTTATTTGGCAAAGCACTCTCTTTACAAAAAATACGATGTTCGTTTTGATGCCGTATTTGTTTCAGGTTTCAAATTAAAACATATCTTAAACGCGTGGGGCGCTTAAAAACTATAAAAAAAGAGAGGTCAAAGTGACCTCTTTTTTTATTCCATTTCGGCTAAGCGTTCAGCTTGGTCTTCCGTGATTAAGGCATCAATGATTTCGCCCAACGCTTCGCCAGACACGACCTCGTCTAACTTGTAGAGCGTTAAGTTAATACGGTGGTCTGTTACTCTTCCTTGCGGATAGTTGTAGGTTCGAATCCTCTCGCTTCTATCGCCGCTTCCGACCTGTAATTTTCTTTTTTCGGAATAGTTCGCATCAATTTTTTCTTTTTGCGCATCATATAATTTAGCACGCAAATAATTCATTGCTTTTTCTTTATTCTTAAATTGAGAACGTTCATCCTGACATTGAACGACCACACCCGTCGGAATGTGTGTGATACGAACAGCCGACTCCGTTTTATTAACGTGTTGACCGCCGGCGCCTGATGCGCGATAAACATCTATTTTTAAATCTGCCGGATTGATGTATAAATCAACTTCTTCAATTTCAGGCAACACCGCAACTGTTGCCGCCGAAGTGTGAACTCGTCCTTGAGATTCTGTTACCGGTACACGCTGGACACGGTGTGCCCCCGATTCAAATTTAAGCTTTGCAAAAACATCTGTTCCGGTGATTTTTGCTGAGGCTTCTTTATATCCGCCAAGCCCGTTTTCGTTAGCATCTATCAGCTCAAACTTCCAACCTTGCTTTGCGGCATATCGCTGATACATTTCAAACAAAACCGCCGCAAAAAGCGCCGCTTCATCACCACCCGTTCCCGCACGAACTTCTAAAATTGCGTTCTTTTCATCGTCTTCGGATTTTGGTAATAATGCAATTTTTATTTCATGCTCCATTTGAGGCAATTTTTCTTTCAGCTCATAATATTCGCTTTGCGCCATATCGCGCATTTCTTTATCCAAGCTTTCATCTCGAGCCATTTCTTCGGCTTCTTTTAAGTTTTGTTTAAAATGCTGATACTTTTCAATGATTTCAACAACAGGCGTGAGCGTTGCCGACTCTTTGTTTAATTTTACCAATTCCTCAGCATTTGAGGTGCTTGCAAGCAAAGCGTTGATTTCTTCATAGCGGCGAACGACTTGGTCTAATTTTTCATCAAAATCCATTATTTTAATTCCTCTTGAACTTTTGTCAGGCTGATTTGTTTTTGTTCACCTGTGTCTAAATTCTTAAATGTGACATTGCCTTGAGCCAATTCATCAGAACCCAAGATTAACGCGGCGTAAGCATTTGCCTTGTTGGCTTTCATCATACGTTTTTTCAGGTTGCCTGAATATGAGTGTTCCACGCGATAGCCGCCATTGCGCAATTCATAGGCTAATTTTAAGGCTGTTTCGTGAACATCCTCTCCAACCTCAATGACTGCGACCGGACGCGGCAATTCAACATCTTGATCTAAGAGCATCGACAATCTTTCAACACCGCACGCCCAACCGATTCCCGCGACATCACCGCCGCCCATCTCAGCCACCA
Source organism: uncultured Rhodospirillaceae bacterium (assembly GCA_900313355.1). Lineage (GTDB taxonomy): Bacteria > Pseudomonadota > Alphaproteobacteria > RF32 > CAG-239 > UBA1254. The sequence continues at coordinate 862 of OMQZ01000132.1, read as the reverse complement.
AACCATCATATCTTCCGCCGCCTAAAACTGTTCCTTGGGCACCGAGTTTGTCCGTGATGAGTTCAAAAACCGTGTGAGAATAATAGTCCAGACCTCTGACCAAACGATTGTTAATACGATAAGGAATATGAAGCAAATCAAGCCCCCTTAAGACCTCATCAAAAAATTTCTTTGAAGATTGGTTTAAACTGTCAGCATATAAAGGAGCATTTGCCACAACGATTTTATCGCACTCTTCTTTTGAATCAAGCACGCGAAGCGGATTTTTTTCAAGTCTTTCTTTGCTTTCATAAGACAATTCATTGATATGTTGCTTCAAATATGCCACAAGTTTTTGACGATAAGTATCGCGGCTTTCTTTATCTCCTAATGAATTGATTTCAACAACAATACTGTTTTCTAAGCCCAAAGTTTTTAAAAAGCTGTATGCCATTGCAATCACTTCAATATCTGCCTGAGGTGTTTGAATGCCAAGCATTTCAACACCAAACTGCGTAAATTGGCGTTGACGTCCTTTTTGGGGGCGCTCATAACGGAACATCGGTCCCGTATAATAAAACTTTAAAGGCAAATTTTGTTGCATTCCTTCAGAAATAAACGAGCGCACGACACCGGCCGTTCCTTCGGGACGAAGCGTTAAGCTCTCGCCTCCTCTGTCTTCAAAAGTATACATCTCTTTGGTCACAATATCCGACGTGTCGCCCAAATTGCGCGCGAAAACTTCCGTAAACTCGAAAATCGGCGTTTCAATTTCTTCAAAACCGTATTTTTCCACTACACTTTCAGCCATACGAGTAACCTGTTTGGTTTTTCTTTTGGCTTCACCATATAAATCGTACGTACCTCTAACACTTTGCGTTTT
>OMQZ01000016.1 GCA_900313355.1 uncultured Rhodospirillaceae bacterium | reverse complement strand
GGCACAAATTTTAAATATTGAGGCTTTTGATTGATAAAAGCTAAAATTGTGAAGCGACCTAAAACGCGCATATGTCGAAACATTGATAAAAAGGCATATGAATCATTAAAATCTTGAAGCTTGATGTTTTCAAGCGAATCGAAAAATTTTTGTTTCATCTTTTTGATAACATCTGCTCGAACTTCGCGGCGCGCATCTTCAAGAAGGCTCATAATATCATAAGTTAACGGCCCCCACATGGCATCTTGAAAGTCTATTAAATGGCACGAACGTGCACGGTTTTTGAGCATTATATTATCGACATGATAATCCCACAAAACCATGCGGTTTGGAACTTTAAAGGCAAGGTCTGCAAGCGGGGTAACCAAATTTATGAATTCTTCGCGTTCCGATTTTTCCAAAGGTTTTCCTTTGGTCATCGGGATATACCAATCAACAAAAAAGCAGATGTCATCAATAAGGCGCTTTTTTTCAAGAGGAAGGCAACAAGCGGGCTTTTCTTTGATGGCGGCAATTTTTATGAGAGCCTCTGTTGCAAGGTTATATAAAAATTCTTCATCTTTTCTTTTTTCTAAAAGGTGCGTAAAAGTGTTGTCACCCAAATCTTCAATAAGCAAAAAGCCTCTTTGAAAATCAGAGCCGTAAACTTTCGGAACATGAATTTTATGTTTGATTAAAAAATTTGAAAGTTCCGTAAATTCAGGAAGCTTGTTACGCTTTAATTCATCATCCATTAAAACGAAGGATTTTTTGTTTTGTGGTAAAATGCGAAAATATTTTCGTGATGAAGCGTCAACTTTTAAGGGCAAGATTTCAAAGTTTGAGATTTTTTGCGCTTTTAAAAAGTTTATTCTTTCAATATTTCTTAAATCTTTTGTCATTACAATGCTCCAAAGTAAGCAGTTATGCTCTCAGTATAGAAAATTTTTTTTAATATAGAATTAATGAGCGAGACGAGAAATGATAAAATATGCTGTGTTTGATTGGGACGGAACGATTGCCGAGACATATCCGGTGATTGTGGGGGCTTATCGTTATGTTTTTGAAAAAATGGGAATGAAATCGCCGACAGAATCGGAAATTAAGGACGTTATCGGTTGTGTGCAAAATAAAGATATATTTTCTTATTTTTTTGAGGCCGGTCAAATTGCAGAAGCGAAAAAGTTATATTATGATTATATTGAAAAATTTCATACAAAAAATTTAAGACCGATGAGCGGCGCAAAAGAACTTTTGGATTTTTGTGTGGCCAATCACATAAAGCCGCTTTTAATGACTAATAAGCGTACAAAATATATTCAAGAAGAATTAAAAATTTTGGGCTTTGATGTGTATTTTTCAAAAGTTGTGGCTGCGGGAGAACTCGCACAAGATAAACCTCATCAGTTGGCCTGCCAAGCATTGTTTGAAGGAAAAATTCCGCCTGCGGGGGAAATTGTGGTTATTGGAGACGGAAAAGCTGATGTTGAAGTTGCAAAGTGTTTTGGGGCATCATCAATTATATATCAAAATATGGTTAAAGGGGATTATAATATAAACCACCTAACAGACGCTATTGACATCATCAAAGGAAAGTAAGATGGAACAAACAAATCAAACTAAGGGACAAGTTGTTTTATATGGACGTCATGCCGTTTTTTCGGCTTTGAAAAATCCGAAGAGACAAATTTTAAGACTTATGATCTTAAAAGAAAATGAGGCTGAAATAAAAAAGACGTTTCCGCGCATTGATTATCAAATTGTGCAAAAAAAAGATATTGAGAAATTAGTTGGTGCAAATGCGGTTCATCAAGGGTTTGCGCTTGTTACAAAACCGCTTTCTTCAATGTTTTTGGAAGATTTAATTGAGGAAACGAAAGACATTCAAAGCTGTCATGTACTTATTTTAGATCAGGTAACAGATCCGCAAAATGTCGGTGCAATTATTCGCAGTGCAGCAGCTTTTAACACAACGGCGATTATTGTTCAAGATAAAAATGCGCCTCTTGAGAGCGGTGCGATGGCAAAAGCCTCAGCCGGAACAATAGAATTTGTGCCGATTGTGCGTGTGACGAATCTTGCGCGCGCCATTGAAACTTTGAAAAAATCCGGTTTTTGGATTGTTGGTATGGATGGTTATGCCAAACAAAAAATTGATCAAGTTGATAAAGACGCAAAGCTTGCCGTTATTATGGGAAGCGAAGGATCGGGAATGCGGCGATTGGTAGAAGAATCGTGCGACATAAAAGTCAGGCTGCCGATGGATGAAAGAGTTGAAAGTCTGAATGTGTCGGTGGCGGCAGGGATTGTGTTGTATGAGCTGAGTAAAAAGCTCGTATAACAAGTCATCTAGAGCAAAAACTGCAAGAGCGGAAAAATTCATGTACTATTGTGTACACTAAAATTTTTCCGCCTTTTGTTTTCACTCTAT
>OMQZ01000195.1 GCA_900313355.1 uncultured Rhodospirillaceae bacterium | reverse complement strand
TTCCCGCCATAACGAGGCAATGATTGAAGAAAAATTTCAAAAACACCTTCCGTCCGATATGACAATTTATGCCGTTTCTCCCGAAGACAATGTTCCTGAGGCGTGGGGCAATGAAGAACGCCATATCTTATGCATTCAGTGGCATCCTGAAAATTTAGCCGTCAAGGGCGATAAATCAATGCAACGTATTTATGATTGGCTCACTCTCGAAGCTGAAAAGCATCACAGACAAAAACATATCGACTTTCTAAATCTTAAAGACAGTCTGATGAGAGATTATTGACCCTCACAAATTAGTTCACAAAATTTAAGAAAATAGCTCTAGATGACCTGTTATACGAGCTTTTTAAATATCGAGGTTTACAACGTTTAATGCATTTTCCTGAATAAACTCTTTTCTCGGTTCAACAACATCACCCATCAAAGTTGAGAACACCTCGTCGGCTTCTTCCATATGGTCGATTTTAACCTGCAACAAAGAACGTGCTTCCGGATCAAGTGTTGTTTCCCAAAGCTGTTCGGGGTTCATTTCGCCCAAGCCTTTATAGCGCTGAAGCGTAATACCCTTCTTGCCGGCAGAAATAACTGCATCTACGAGCGCAACCGGCCCTGCAATACGTTTCATCTCGCCGTTCTTTGCCGTCAGCTTTAATGTTTCTTCAAAGTTTGTTTTCAAGAAACCGTGCATCTGATTTAAGACTTTGGCTTCCGCGCTGTCAAAAACCGTCGCCCCAACAACATGCTCTTCTTTCACACCGCGCAACGTGCGATAAAAAGATATTGCCCCGTCTTCAAGCAATTCATACTTCCAGCCTCTGTCGTATTCCGCCTCGTGCGAATCAAGTTTTAAAATCACCTTATCAAGCTCAGCTGTCAGTTTTTCTTTATTGCTCAATGTTTCAGCATCAAACAAACCATATATTGCCATTTGTTCCAGAATCTTTTCCGGTGCCTTGATTGAAAGCGTTGTCATCAAAGTTTTTGCCTTCATCGTCTGGCGTACCAGCTCGGTTAAATCCTGCCCCATGATTTTTTCACCGCCGGCTGTTTCAAGCACAGCTTCGTCCGTGCCGCCACCGATTAAATATTCTTCCATTTCGCGATCATCTTTTAAGTAAATAATCGAGTTGCCGCGTTTGGCTTTATAAAGCGGCGGCTGAGCGATATAAACATAACCGCGCTCAATAAGTTCGGGCATTTGGCGATAGAAAAACGTTAACAAAAGCGTTCTGATGTGCGCACCGTCGACATCCGCATCGGTCATAATCACAATTTTGTGATAGCGGCATTTGCTTGCATCAAAATCATCTCTTCCGATACCTGTTCCCAAGGCCGTAATGATTGTTCCGATTTCGGCCGAGTTCAACATCTTGTCAAAACGCGCACGTTCAACGTTTAAGATTTTACCGCGAAGCGGCATAATTGCTTGGTTTTTGCGGTCACGTCCCTGTTTTGCCGAACCGCCAGCCGAATCTCCCTCAACGATGAAAACTTCAGACAAAGCCGGATCTTTTTCGGAACAGTCCGCAAGTTTGCCCGGAAGCGTCGAAATATCCAAAACACCTTTTCTTCTTGTCAGCTCACGCGCTTTTCGTGCAGCCTCACGCGCTGTTGCAGCCTCAACGATTTTTCCGACAATAATTTTTTCTTCATTCGGGTGTTCGTCGAGCCATTCTTTTAATTTTTCGCCAACCACACCCTCAACCACAGGTCTGACCTCTGATGAAACAAGTTTGTCTTTTGTTTGTGATGAAAATTTCGGATCCGGTGCTTTAACAGACAACACACAGGTTAAGCCTTCGCGCATATCTTCGCCCGTGATGACGGCTTTTTCTTTCTTTAAGAGCCCTGTTTCCAAAATATAGTTGTTGATAGAGCGCGTTAATGCCCCTCTAAAACCTGCAAGGTGCGTACCACCGTCTTTTTGCGGAATATTGTTTGTAAAGCAGAGCATACTTTCGTTATAAGCATTCGTCCATTGAAGAGCCAGCTCAACTGAAATATTATTTTCTTCACCCGAAAATGAAATAATATTTTCATGCAACGGTGCTTTTGATTTGTTTAAGTGTTCCACAAATGCCGACAAACCGCCCTCATAGTGAAAGTCTTCTTCTTTTCTTTCTGCGCCGCGGTTATCAATCAGCTTTAAATAAACGCCTGAGTTTAAGAAAGCTTTTTCTCTGATGGCGCGT
>OMQZ01000210.1 GCA_900313355.1 uncultured Rhodospirillaceae bacterium | reverse complement strand
TGAAATCCCCGCGTGATAAACGCTGACCGGAAAACCTTTTTTTAAAGCCGTTTCTGCCGCTTCAAAAGCTTCGTCGCTATGGGCTGAAAGAGCATTGGATAAAACGACGATATTGCCCTTAAAATAGCCGCTCTCAATCAAACGATTTAAGGCAAAGTCAATGGCACGATCGAGCCTTGAGCCTTGAGCAGGCATAATGTTTGTTTGAACGGCATTTAAGAGATTAACAATCAAATTCGGATCTGATGCTAAAGGGCTTATCAAAAAAGGTTCGTCGGTATAAACAATCAAACCGGTCGGATCAAATTTGTTTGAAAGCAAAATGTCTTTCATTTCTATTTTAGAACGAGCCAAACGTGATGGGCGAATATCTGTTCTGTTCATGTCAGACGAAAGGCTTAAAACAAACATCACCGGATTTTCTTTGCTAAGCGTCGGCAATTCTTTAAGCCGAAAACTCGGTCCGGCCGCGCCGATAACGGCGGATAAAAGAAAAAGAAACACAAAAAAAGAACGCCATTTTTGTTTGAAGTCTTTGTTTGGTAAAATGAGGTATTTTAATAAGTTTGTGTCACAAACTTTTTCCCACAAAGAAGAAACTCTGGCATTTTTTTGTTTGAAGAAATAAAGCAAAAAGACAACAGGCAAAAGCCACAAGACCATGGGACGCAAAAATTCAAAGGAACTTAAAAACGCACTCATAAGGACCTCCGAGCATTTTCAAGAAGAGAAAAGAAAAGTGCCGACATAAAAAGAAAAACGGCAACTAAAAGCGGCCAAAAATAAAGCTCTTTTTGAGGATAGACAACACTTTGTTCATAATCTTGAAGTTCTAAATTATCAATTTTTTTATAAACATCTGCCAGTTCGGAAAGATTCGTAACCTTAAAGTAACGCCCTTTCGTCTCTTCGGCGAGTTTTTTCAAACCCTCTTCATCCAAATCGGAATTTTGGATGCCGAAAAAGGCTTGTGCGATTGAAAAAGAAGGAGCCCCGACACCGATGGTGTAAATTTTGATACCCTCATCTTTAGCAAGTTTTAAGGCTTGAGCAAAGCTCATGTTGCCGTCGTTGCTTTCGCCGTCGGTAAGCAAAATAATAACCTGATTTTGTTTGTCGGTTTTGCTCTCGTTTAAGGTTTTAAGCGCAAGAGCAACAGCGTCGCCGATAGATGTTGACTGGCCTGCCATGCCGGCTTGCATAGAACTCAAAACATCAAACAACGCCTTTTTATCAAAGGTAAGCGGAACTTGAAGATAAGCACGTGTTCCGAAAAGAACAAGCCCGAGCCGATCGTTTAGGCGCTTTTGAACAAAGTCGGCAACAACGACACGGACAGCATCAAGTCGTGAAAAAATTCGGCCTTGATAAGAAAAATCTTCCTCAAGCATTGAAGTTGAAATGTCGGTTACAAGCAAAATATCACGCCCTTTATTTTGAAGGCGGATCGGTTCCGAAACACTGACAGGGCGCATTAATGCCAAAACCAAAAAGCTCCAGATCAGCAAAAGAAATAAAAATGATTTTGAAAAAGCTTTAAGATTTTTGTTTAAGTTAAAAGAATTTGAGGATTTTGCAATAAATGAAAAATCTTTCAAAAACGGAACCTTAAGAGCCCCCTGATTAAAGGAGTTATCGCTTTTAAAAAAGGCACGCATCAGAAACGGCGCAAAAAAAAGCAAAGCAAGCCAGGGATAAACAAAATAAATCATAGGTTTGCCTCCACCCATGAAACAGCAAAGTTTTTAATTTGTTCAAAGTTTTGCTTTGCAACCGTTGTTTGAGGCAATGCATACGGGGCATCGGTTAAAATTTGAAGCGATTTTGAATCGAGCGCAAAAGAACCTGTTTGATTTAAAAAAGATGACCAATCTTTGCCGTATAAGGCAACGGCCTTTTTGTGCTTAATTTTGCAGATTCGGCGAAGCATTTGTGAAATCTGGCAGATATTGTCGATGGTTGCGTCATTAAGGTTTTTGATGGATTGAAGAGCATAGTGTTTTTTGCTTTTAAGATAAGCTTTGCGCCAAAAAAAGAAAACAAGCGCGGCAAAAATCAAGATGCAAACCGAAGAAATAAAACCATAACCCAACGGGAACAAACCGATGGGCTCGGGCAGGTGTATATCTCTTAATTCGGGCAAATCGTCCACGTTTTAAGCCTTTCTGTTTTTTATGAAATACTCTTGATAATGTATGATGTTTTTGTTTTGATATCAAGAGGGGAT
>OMQZ01000150.1 GCA_900313355.1 uncultured Rhodospirillaceae bacterium | reverse complement strand
CTCTAATTTTTTTTCTGATATATCATCCAATTCTTTCTTCACGACATCACATGTACAGATTTCACAATGTTCTTTAATTAGTTCCCATTCCGTGGTACTTAATTTAATTAATTCATCATAAATATTTGTATCAAAAAAAACTTTAATTTTATCCGTCATCTAATCTATATCAACTTTCAATTTTAAACTTATTTATAGAATATTATATTTAATATATCTTATTTCCCTTATGTCGATTGCATTTCCAACATAAAGTTTGTAAATTATCTTCTGTTGTCATTCCTCCTTTGGAAAGCGGTATGATATGGTCGATTTCAAGAAGTAAATTAGGTTCCTGATTAATAGATAATCCGCAATGTTGGCAAGTGTAGTGATCTCTTTGTTTAATTTTTTCACGCAATGATGTTGTCATCAAAACCCTTTGTCCTTGTATGCCGTTCTTATAATCAATGCCTTTTGCAACGTAGTGCACTAACTTTTCCAAATTTGGAATATCTAAGACGATATCGCATACCATTGAGCTATTACATCCCGGGCTTACGTATCTGAAAGAATATTTTGGAAAATACGGATCATTAAACCCTATAAATTTGAATCCTAATTTTTGAATTAATTTATTCTGTCTAAATTTTACCAACAAAAAAGGCACTTTTTCCTTTATACTATTAATAATTCTGTTTCGTTCTTGTATCAATAAAACTTTACCTTGTTCTGCGGCTGAAAAATCGTTTAACGCACTTTCAATGTTATTTAGGAATTCTTCTGATATTTCAAAATCAAAATATTTGCATAAATATTTAAAAGGCTGTTGTTGTGCATTTTTACAAACAGATAAAGAACAATCATACACATGTTCATCATATTGTAATTTCTTCAGCTCGGGGCGAGTATAATTATACACACTTTCATCTCTATAATCAGACATGCCAAAATCTGTCGATTTTATCTTTACGCTAGCGGATTTCAAATCTTCTATGTGTTTATTTAAAAGGTTACATTTTTCTATATTCTTATCAATGCTATGTTTTATAGCTAAGAATGCCTTACTTCTGTAGTAAAAGAATTCAAAAATTGAAAAAAAGAAAATATAAATAATTACTGTAAGTACGATAGCAATGAGGCTACAAAGACCGACTAAAGAGGAACAAAGCCAAACAACTACAAAAAGAACTGCGATTGTATGTAATGCAGCCATAATGAATCTTAAAAAACATCCTTCAGTTTCTATTTGTTCCTGAGACATTTTTTTGCTTCTCCTAAATTGTATTCAACTATACGAGCTTTTTAGTCTTCTTCTTTGATACGCTCTATATCCGCGCCAACCCCTTTAAGCTTTTCTTCCAGCTTTTCATAGCCGCGGTCGAGGTGATAAACACGGTTGACAATCGTTTCGCCGTCAGCCACGAGCCCCGCTAAAATCAGAGCAAAAGAGGCACGCAAATCTGTTGCCATCACGGGCGCGCCCGAGAGTTTTTTCACACCGCGCACAATTGCCGATGCATGACCGTGAACGTTGATGTTTGCACCCATACGCATCAGTTCGGGAACATGCATAAAGCGGTTTTCCCAAATGTTTTCAGTCACCATTGAGGCCCCCGGAACAACCGTCATCAAAGCCATAAACTGCGCCTGCAAGTCGGTCGGAAAACCGGGATAATAATCTGTCATGATATCTTGTCCCGTCATGTCGGCATTTCGCGCATCAACAACGATGCTGTTCGGCTTTTCGGTGATTTTAATGTCCATATTGCGCAAAATATTAAGCGGTGTTTTTAGGTGTTCCGCAATGGCGTTCACGAGCTCTATTCTGCCTTTTGTGATGGCGGCGGCAATCGCATATGAACCTGCCTCAATTCGATCGGGCAAAACGCTGTGTTCCGCACCATGAAGCTCTTTAACGCCTTCAATTTTGAGTTGAGAAGTATTTTTACCCTCGATTTTCGCACCCATCTTAACGAGCAAATCAATCAAATCCGCAATTTCGGGCTCTTGCGCCGCATTTTCAATTAAGGTTTCGCCTTTTGCGAGCGTCGCTGCCATCAAAATATTGCACGTTGCACCCACCGATGCTTTCGGGAAGATAATATGCGCCCCTTTCAAGCCTTTTTTGGCGTCAGCAATCACATATCCGTT
>OMQZ01000007.1 GCA_900313355.1 uncultured Rhodospirillaceae bacterium | reverse complement strand
TTCAGGAATCAGCCAAACCTTACGCGCACCGGCTGCTTCTGCCGATTCTTGAATAGCCCTCTGTTCAACAGCCGTCGAACCGGAAGGAACACAAATAATAATCAATGGAGTCGCAAATGTGTGTCTGTTATGAATTTTACGAATAAAATATTTAATCATTTCTTCGGCAATTTCGAAATCAGCAATCACACCGTCTTTGAGCGGACGAATAGCCTGAATGTTTCCCGGCGTTTTACCAAGCATTTGTTTGGCATCATTACCGACAGCCAACACCTGTTTTTTACCGCCCTCTTGTTGAATAGCAACAACAGACGGCTCATTTAACGCAATTCCTCTTCCACGAACATAGACAAGCGTATTTGCAGTCCCTAAATCAATGGCCATATCGGCAGAAAAAAGTCCCATCAGTTTTGACAGCATGTATTTAACTCCATTTTATTCAATTAACTTTTCTTCTTTTTTAGGGCATTTAGGGCACTGATGCAATAAATTTTTTAAGCTTTACCTCTGTAATTCACAACTTTTTTAATAACCGCTTAAACAAAAAACGTCTTTAAAGGTTAAAAATATAAAAAAAAATACGGCAAAGGTACTTTCTTTCTGTCCTTTGAAGGGAACGGTAATTACATTGCCTGGTTCGGAGAAGATGTCGAGAAAGTCGTCAACGACTCAGACGGAAAACCTTTCTTGCATGTAACGTGGACTCAAAACACCTACTTCCAACCAGGAAAGCTCTCTGATTAAGCCCTCACAAAACAGAACCTGCGCGCCCTCACCGGCACGCAGGTTTTTTTAATAACAACATCAATGGGCTTGGATAATGAGGCTAATAATAAGTGCTTTTTTGACGCCGTGTACAAATAGCTACACAAGGAGAAAAAGCGCTTGTCAGTAGCCCATCAGACAAGCCCTACCAGACAAGCTCTTAAACTTCGGGAACAGACGCTTGCGTCTTCTTCTCTGCCTCAACAGGCTGTTCTTTTGATTTATCAATCTTTTCGCCTCTTAAGACCGCGTTGATTTCATCACCTGTCAAAGTTTCATATTCCATCATCGCCTCAGCTAGCGTTTCCCAATCTTTTTTCTTCTCTTTCAAGATATTCAAAGCTTGCTCGTGCGCTTGAGTGACCAAACGTTTGATTTCAGAATCGACCAATCGTGCTGTATCCTCACTCATATTTTTGTTTTGTGTAACAGATCGACCTAAAAAGACCTCATTTGAATTGTCCGCATATTGAATCGGCCCTAATAAATCGCTCATACCCCATTCAGTAACCATCGAACGGGCCAAGTTTGTCGCACCGGCAATATCCGAAGACGCACCTGACGTTACGGCATCATAACCGAATTTCAACTCTTCGGCAGCCCTTCCGCCCATCAAAATAGTCAGGCGTGAAAGCATTTTTGCTCGCGTGTATGAGTATTGATCCTTTTCAGGCAACTGTTGAACCATACCAAGAGCTCTGCCCCTTGGAATAATCGTGGCTTTATGAATCGGATCTGTCTCTTTAACATTAAGCGAACAAATAGCATGTCCGGCTTCATGATAAGCTGTAAGCATCTTTTCTTTTTCATCCATCGCCATAGATTTACGCTCATTACCCATCAAAACTTTGTCTTTGGCATCATCAAAATCCTGAGCCGTAACTTTGCGTTTATCTTTGCGAGCCGCTAAAAGGGCTGCTTCATTAACAAGATTTGCCAAATCCGCACCCGAAAAACCGGGCGTTCCACGAGCCACAACCGCCAAATCCACATCTTTTGCCAACGGAACTTTCTTAACATGAACCTTTAAGATTTCCTCTCGACCTTTGATGTCCGGATTTGTCACAACAACCTGTCTGTCAAAACGCCCCGGCCTTAAAAGTGCCGGATCTAAAACGTCAGGCCTGTTTGTTGCCGCAATCAAAATCACGTTTTCATTTTCCTCAAAACCGTCCATCTCCACCAACAGTTGGTTTAGGGTTTGCTCTCGTTCATCATTACCGCCACCCAAGCCTGCACCTCTGTGGCGACCAACGGCGTCAATTTCATCAATAAACAACAAGCATGGTGCATTTTTCTTTGCTTGAGCAAACATATCTCTCACACGCGAAGCACCCACACCGACAAACATTTCAACGAAATCCGAGCCGGAAATTGAGAAAAACGGCACATCAGCCTCACCTGCCACAGCTTTTGCAAGCAAAGTTTTACCTGTTCCCGGAGGTCCGACGAGCAAAACGCCCTTCGGAATGCGTCCGCCAAGCCGTGAAAACTTTTTGGGATCTTTCAAAAAATCAACAACTTCTTCCAATTCCTGTTTTGATTCATCTGCCCCTGCAACATCGGCAAAAGTCACTTTTTTAGTATTTTCAATCAAACGTGCGCGCGATTTACCGAAACTCATCGCCTTATTGTTACCGGAATTTGCCTGACGCATGAAGAAAATCCAAACCCCGATAAGAAGCAACATCGGAAACCACGAAACAACAACGCCCCAAAAAGTTGAAGAACTGTTATCAACAGGTTTTGCATTAACCTTTACGCCATTTTTGCGCATTGTTTCAATCATAGACGGATCATAAGGAGCATATGTATAAAAAGACGTTCCGTCAGTCATTTTTCCATAAACATCAGGCCCGCTGACCGTCACTTCCATCACGCGTTTATTTTCAACATCACTCATAAAATCAGAAAAAGCAATTTTTTCTTGAGAAACACGTGTATTATTAACATTACTGAGATTAATAAACAAAAACAGGCCTAAAAAAATTAACACCCAAATCAAAAAATTTCTGTTTATTTTCATTCATAAAATCCTTTAAGCATAATTTCGTTTAATACAATATAGAAGTTTTGATACAAAAACTCAAGGGGGCCTATTCTTCCCCAAATTTTGAATCAATTAACAGAGTTAAAACATCTACTGCCTTTTGCGCTTCTTTTCCCTTAGCCCTCAGATGTATAACCGTACCTTTTGAAGCAGACAACATCATCAGTCCCATAATCGAATCTCCACCGACTTCTTGGCCTAAACGCGAAACAAAAACCTCGGCATCAATATCTTGAATTGACTTCACAAAAGTTGCGGCAGCCCTTGCATGCAACCCTTTTTCGTTTTGAATAGTCAAATCTTTTTCAATCATATCAAGACCATTCATTTTAATGCCCCAAAACTTTTGATGCGACATTAATATACTTTTTGCCCGTTTCTTCTGCAGCCAATGCTGCATCTTTTAATGTTGAATGTGAACGCAGTGATGAGAGCTTAATTAGCATAGGCAAATTCATCCCGGCAACCACCTCAATGTTCTCCTTATCCATTAACGAAATAGACAAGTTTGAAGGTGTGCCACCGAACATATCCGTTAACACAATCACCCCCGAACCTTTGTCAACTTCATGAACTTTATCTAAAATCTCTTCTCTGCGCTTTTTTAAATCATCGTTTGGAAAAATTCCAACTGAAGCAATTTGTTTTTGAGGACCGACAACATATTGCATTGCAGATAAAAACTCATCAGCCAACGCACCGTGAGCAACCAAAACCAATCCAATCATTATTTTTGCCCACCGACCCAAGTTTTAACGGCACCGAATGAATTGATAACATCAGCCTTGCTTTTTGCACGAACCAATTCATCGGCTCTGGTTTGACGACCGTTAAACACAATTTCCTCAACATTTTCTACGGGCACACCATAAACACGCTCAACAACTTCGCCGGTGAGTTCAACAATCAAAACTACTTCTCTCTCAGCCAATATATTTTTGGTTTCCGGATCAATATTATCAAGACGAACAGCTAATCTTTCATCTCTTTTTAAAAGTGCTGTTTCTTTGCCGTCAAATTCCAAAACAGGATCAACCGGCGTGCCTGGTCTTGCATCAATAAACACAGCAAGTTCACCATATTTATTTTCAATAATTTCGTAAAAGTCTTGTTTTTCGACCAATGTATAATATTGAGTTTCCATAAAATTTTCCTCACATGAATTAATTCTGAGAGCAATTATAAAACATCTTTTTGAAAGTGTCAAATCATTGCCGCAACTTATCGGCTGAAATCATCATCTAAACGCAACAATGTAGATTTCTTCTTTTTCTCAACTTCTTTCGGTTCCTTGTTCTTTTTCTCTTTTGTCTGATCTAAATTTTTCAATTCGATATTTTCTTTACTCTTTTGTAAATTCACTTTGCGTTTTTTAACATCTTGACCCGATTTTTCTAAAATCAGTTCTGCAAGTCGAATTTCATCAAGCTTCTCTTCGCCGGCTTTAATCATGTCTTTCATATCAAGATTTTTTGTTGCTTTTTGTCCGCCTAAATTTTCAACTTTTTTAATACCTTTTGCCGCCTCACGAACTTTACCGTTATCAATTTTGCCTTTAATACCGAGTCGTGCCGCAATATCCTTTTGTATAGCCAAATCCTGCATCTCCTGCGGTTTAAATTCAGCCCGCTGCATACTCTCACTAACCGTCTTTTTCTCTAGTCCTTTTAAGCCGATATCTCTTGCCATATTGTGAGCTATATGCAAAGCCTCCATACGCCCTGCATCTTGCATTGATTTCATAGTATCTATCGTCTCTTTTTGTTGTAAATCTCGTTTTTCCTGATCGGTTAAACCCTTAAGCAAACGATCATCTTCTTCAGGTTCCACCATCGGCATATGAGCAAATGTATATGTATAATCATCCTCTTCTTCATCATCTTCGTCATATACTTCCCGAATTTTTTTACGAATTTTTTGTAACCCGAGTGGCAGTTTTTTATCATTATTCTTTAGTCGCTTCGGTCTTCTTTGTTGCTCTGAATCTTGATATGCCTCAGCCTCCAAAGCATTATTTTTGAGTGTCAAATGTTCATGAACATCAAATCCGTTTTTCTTCCACGCAAAGACAGATTCCTGTTCTTGTTTTTTATTTTTTTCTTTTTTGCTCACACATTTTCTCCCAAAACCCTACAACTGTTTATAATATAGCGAAAAGTTTGCTTTGTCAAACATATCTCTGAGATTATCTATCATCACTTTTCACGCACATAGGTTACCATAATCAACCCGTTTGTCAGCATCACGGGGTGCACATCTAAAATTTGACCATCATCTCTTTCAAGTTTGAATGGCGCACAAATTTCAAAAATATGCTTAGACATATGTTTTTTAAGATTGTTCCAATTATCAACTCTTGTAAAATAAGATTTTTGCATTTCAAAAACGTCTGAAAGCTGAGGCAAATTCTGAAGTTGCGAAACATTGGCATTAAAAAGTTTAACATAAGGTTCGTTAAAATATCTCAATTCTCCATCTTGTTCAAAAATAAGAACCGCATCAGAAACATTATCTAAGATATTCTTTTGAACATTCATCAGCTCATGAATCGTTCGCTCTGCTGCCAACCTGTCCGACACATCTTCATAAGCAAACATTAATCCGTTCGGATGCTGTAAAACAAGCCTTCTTATGGTGCGCCCATCAGGAAGATGCAATAAATTTTCTTTAGGATTGATCAACGAATTGAAAAGCTTTTCTTCTTCGGCCTTATAAGCCTTAAAATCACTAACTTCAGGCAACAATCTTTTATTGCGTATAAGACTTAAAAACGAAACATATGAAAGTTTTTCCGTTAAATCTTCCGGATTTAAATTCCACATCTGAACGAAAGATTTATTATAAAACATCAATTCTGATTTTATATCAAAAATGGCAAAAGCCGTCCCCAAAGCCGACAACACCTCAAGATGTGCGCTCTGATGAACCTTAAAATGGCGTTTGACTTCATCAAGCTCACTCATATCAATCAGCTGTCCGACAACTCCAATCTCATCAAGTTTATCTGCATCATGAAAGGGCTTTTCCGTAAATTCATAATATTTTCCCTGCCCGTTCACCACAACTTGTGCATAGCGCTGTTGTACCTGATTTGTTTGAATGGCTGTTTCAGAAAGTTCCTTTGAAATTTTCTCAATTTCTGTTATGTCTCTATCTTTATCAAAATCTTTTTTATCCGCCAATCCCAAAACTTCAAGACACGACAAATTCAAAACTTTTGTTTCTAGCTTGTTGTTTTTCAAATAGACAGGAGTCTTTAGATTGTCGATTAACGCTTCTAAAGTCTTAATTGTTTGATCTTTTTCCTTCCCTTCTTTTTCCAAATCTTCGATTCTGGCTTGTTCGATGCTTAAATCCCTAAACCAAAGCATATCACAATATAAATTTCCGTCCGAACCATTAATTCGGCTTCCGAAAATACGCATTTCGCGCTTATTTGCCTTCATCACAAAAGTATCTTCAAACGAAAGACCTTCTTCCCGCATCAAATGTAAATATTTTTGAAGTTTTCGTGCATCTTCTTTATAAAAAACAGAAAGCACATCCTCAAAAGAAGATTGCCTGCCGTTTTTTAAATTCAGCATAACCGCCAAGCGGCGAGAACAGCGCTCTTTAATCGTTTTTAAGGGATCTTTAATCAATTCGTCCGGATAAATAAAAGCAAAATACCCGTCTTTAGATGCATAAATTGTTTCAGCATACCTGTCTCGATCGCGATTCAAAAAATAATTCTTTTGTTTCAAGCGAAGATATCTGAGACGAAAATCAATAACAGCAACTGCAAGAATCGCTGAAACAATAAAACTGGAAAAAACAAGTGTTTGTAAAAGATTAAAATCCATTTGGTCTGCTCAATAAAAAAATGATTGTCAGTTCCGAAATTTTATATTATAAACCTGAGTGCGTAAATATATTTTTTCTGTTCGGTGAATAAAATGTGGACACTTGCTTTTGATACGACAACAGCTTTTTGCTCAATTATCTTAATGAAAGATAAAACGAAAATCGATTCGTTCGTACAAGAAATGACTTTTGGACAAAGTGAGGTTTTAATTCCGCAAATTGCCCAAATGCTAAAAAAACAAAACTTAAAAATCAACGATTTAGACTTAATGGCTGTTTGCACCGGTCCAGGATCTTTCACCGGCGTCCGTTCCAGCATTTCTGCAATTCGTGCATTTGCTCTGGCTTCTGAACATCTAACCATATGCGGCATCAACGCCTTTGATGCATATGTTCACAACCTAGCACACAAAGACAGTGCAGATTGTGTTGTTGCACTTATTGAAACAAAAAGAGAAGATTTTTATGTAACTTACTACAATCAAAATCTTAAAAAGATTGAACCCCCGAAAACAGCATTCTATCATGATATCATTCACGACATGCAAGGCAAACGTATTATCTTAACCGGCGATGGCACAAAGCGCTTCCTTTCAAAACCCAGCGGATTGCATATATGTGATGCCCTGTTTCCCCTTCATCCGTCGATTGAAGAAATTGCGCTTCTTGCAATCGAACGCTATGAACAAAAAAACATTGATTTTCCAAAACCGCTATATTTAAAAGCGGCTGATGTCTGTGTAAAATAAAAAAAAAGCTGGAAATTTAAAACTCAAAGCTGTATTTAAAAAGTATCTTTCGTTAACCATATTTTTTATAAGAGGAAATAAAGTGACAAAATCTGAATTAATTGCAAAAATAGCACAGAAAAATCCAAATTTAACAATTAAAGATGTTGAAAAAATTGTCAGCGTCATCTTTAAGACAATCATCGATTCTCTTGCTCAAGGAAAACGTGTTGAATTTAGAGGATTCGGAGCTTTCTCTGTTCGCTCTCGTTCACCGAGAATTGCTAAAAACCCAAAAACCCGCGAATTGGTCTCTGTTGGCGAACGTCATTTTGTTCATTTTAAAACAGGCAAAGAATTGCACAATCAGCTCAATCCGTCAAAATAATCTCAATCAAAACTTGTGGAGGGCCTTATGAATTTTCTTCGAAGCATCATTGAAATACCTGTATTCATTTTGGTTATCGTTTTAGCTGCCATCAATAATGAGTTTGCGAAATTTTCATTAAAGCCCTTCAATCTTGACATCAGCGTTTCTATAAGTGTTTTAATACTTGTCCTGTTTTTCTTGGGCTATCTGATCGGTCGATTTGACGGCTATATGGCCGGAGCTCCAACCCGCATGAAATTGCGCGAACAAAAGAAAGCACACAAAGCGCTTAATAAGGAACACGAAAAACTCACAAATAATTTTTCACATTTGCAACAAAATTTTGATCATCTGAAAGTGTCTGTACCGACTGAACCGAAAGTTCCGTTCAAAACAAGACTAGCCAACGCTTTCAAATTCAAAAAAGATTAATCCAATCAAGGTAATTTTTTATGAACTGGTTTATCAATATTGTTCGTCCTAAGATTCAAAAGACGACACCTAAAGAAATAGCCAACAACATGTGGGTAAAATGCCCAAACTGTAATCAAATGTTGTTTTCTAAAGAGCTCAAGAAATCTTTATATGTGTGTACTTCTTGCGGTCACCATTTAAGGCTTTATGTCGACAAACGCCTCAAAATGTTATTTGATGACGAGGAGTTCACCTTGATTGATCTGCCTCTGTTGATAGACGACCCGATTAAGTTCAAAGATTCACAAAAATACACCGATCGCCTTAAAAACAATCGAAAATCGACTGAAAATCAAGATGCCCTCAAAATCGCCACCGGCAAAATCGGCGGAGTTGATGTCGTTGTTGCCGTAATGGATTTTTCATTTATGGGCGGCTCTATGGGAACAGTAGTCGGTGAAGGAATTGTCAAAGCCGCAGAACTTGCCTTAAAGCAAAAAATCCCTTTCATCACTGTTGCATCTTCAGGTGGTGCACGTATGCAGGAAGGAATTTTATCTTTGATGCAAATGGCTCGCACGACAGCTGCCATCAACCTTCTAAAAGAAAAAGGAATCCCTTTCATCTCAATTTTAGCAGATCCGACGACCGGCGGTGTTTCAGCTTCATTTGCAATGCTTGGTGACATCAATATTGCTGAAACAGGCAGTCTTATCGGTTTTGCCGGACAACGCGTGATTGAACAGACAATCAGAGAAAAATTGCCTGAAAACTTCCAACGCGCCGAATATTTGAAAGAACACGGTATGGTTGATATTGTTGTTGACAGGCAAAACCTAAAAGAACAACTTTCAAATATTTTACAAATCTTAACAAACAAAAACAAAGCATTAGATTAACTTTAATGCTCCCTTTCAATTTTAATGCTGCCTGAAAATTTTGTTTTCAAGGCATAAATCAGATAAACTTCTAATATAAAAAATTTGGAAAATATGCACCCCATTAAGACTTATTTTAATATTTCAACATTATAATGGCGAAAAATTAATCTTAAAATAAGGAAAAAAAATGTTACTTTCTGCACTTGGTCTTGAAATAAATGTTATTCTCAGAGCTTTATCTGCGCTTTTATGTTCACTCGTTCTTGTTCTTGTTCTTGGAAAACCTGTTATCGCGCTTCTTCACAAACATCAGCACCACGGACAACCGATTCGAACCGACGGTCCTCAGTCCCATCTTCAAACAAAACAAGGCACCCCGACCATGGGTGGAATTTTAATTTTAGCAAGCACAATCCTTTCGACAATTTCTTTTGCAAACACCTCTTACCATTTTGTTTGGGTAAGTTTGATTGTTATGCTGATATATGGATTAACCGGTTTTATTGACGACTATATTAAAGTCACTAAAGAAACGCCGAACGCACTCACGGCAAAGGCCAAACTTTTTATCCAGTTTATGACCGCTGTTATTGTTGCAACAATCATTACGGCAGCAACGCCAAATGCCTCAAGCAACATTTTATATATTCCTTATTTACGCATTATTTTCAATTTATCATGGTTATACATTCCATTCGCCGTTATTGTTATTTCCGGAACTTCGAATGCTGTCAACTTAACCGACGGACTTGATGGTCTGGCAAGCGGACTACTCGTTTTGGCATTCACCTTTTTTGCTGTTATGGCCTATATTGTCGGCACACCGATTGCAACCAACTTTATTTTTCCATACATCCCGAGGAGCGCCGAAATTGCCGTTGTATGTGCCGCAGTTGTCGGCTCTTGCTTAGGTTTCTTACACTTTAATGCGCCAAAAGCAAAAGTATTTATGGGCGATACGGGATCGCTTGCTTTGGGAGCTTTATTAGGCACAGTCGCGGTTACACTAAAACAAGAGATACTGCTGGCCATTGTCGGTTGTGTCTTCGTCGCAGAAACATTATCTGTTATGATTCAAATATTTTGGTACAAAAAGACAGGAAAAAGATTTTTTAAAATGGCTCCGATACACCATCATTTTGAACAACTCGGATGGACTGAACGAAAGGTCGTTTTAAGATTCTGGCTCATCGGTTTTATTGCATCTTTTATCGGTTTTCTTTCATTGATTAAATTTTAAGGAACATTGATGGCTCTGTTTTCAAGATTAAGTAAATCAAGATTAGCAAATTGGTGGTGGACCGTCGATAAAATCACCTTAAGTTTGTTGATGCTTGTCATATTTATCGGTGCGTTTCTTGTATTTTCAGCAAGTCCATCCGTTGCCAGAACGAATAATTTTGCGGACTACCATTTTATCAAAAAACAAATTGTATTTATTATAGGCGCTCTTGTTATCCTATTTTCAACATCAATGATGCGTTTAAAAAATATCCGACGCTTATCCATCATTTGTTATCTCATCTTTTTGGCGCTAATGATTGTAACACTCTTTGCCGGATATTCAACCAAAGGAGCCTCAAGATGGATTCGCATCTTAGGCTTTACCCTTCAGCCATCTGAATTTATCAAACCAACTTTTGTCGTCGTATCTGCATGGTTGCTTGAAGGAAGTAAAAAATATGCTGATTTTCCGGGATCTCTTCTCTCCTGTGGACTATTTGCTCTGACAATTACCATGCTTTATCTCCAGCCTGACTTTGGTATGATGATTGTTGTCACTTCAATCTGGGTTTTGCAACTCTTTTTAGCCGGCCTCCCGATGGTGATTGTAACAATTCTTCCTTTCCTCGGATTAATTATGGGTATCGGCGCATATCTTACTTTAGATCACGTTCGTGATCGAATCCAACAATTTTTATTCTCCGGCGGAGAACTCAGTTATCAAGTGCGCAAATCGATGGAAGCCTTTGAAAACGGAAACTTGCTTGGCAGAGGTCCCGGAGAAGGCACCGTTAAACTCCACTTACCCGATGCTCACACAGATTTTATCTTTGCTGTCGCCGGTGAAGAATTTGGTGTCTGGCTTTGTTTGCTACTCGTGATTATTTTCGCAATCATTGTCATCAGATCTTTAAGGCTTTCACTAAAAGACAACAATCTGTTTATCATTTACGCTTCTGCAGGCCTCGCAGCATCTTTTGGTCTGCAAAGTATTATCAATATGGCCTCAACGCTACACCTGATTCCGACAAAAGGCATGACACTGCCCTTTATATCTTACGGTGGCTCATCTTTATTTGCATCTGCTCTCGGAATGGGGATGCTTTTAGCCCTGACAAGACGAAATTCTACAGCAGAGGACAAAGATATATAATGAATCACAATATCGAAAAAACATTAAATCTGCTCAAGGGGAAAATCCTTTTTAATGAACCCTTAAGCAAGCACACTTGGCTGGGCGTCGGAGGCCCTGCTGAAATAATGTTTTTTCCGCAAGATATAGATGATCTCAAACTTTTTTTACAAAACAAACCAGATGATGTTCCCACACACATCATCGGAGGCGGAGCCAATATTTTAGTTCGCGACGGCGGAATCAAAGGTGTTGTCATTAAATTAGATACGCCTTATTTTAAGAATCTTACACTATCTGATCAAATTTTAACATGTTCTGCCGGCCTCAAAAATGCATCATTAAAAAAATTTTTAATTGAACATGAAATCGGCGGTCTTGAATTTTTATGTTCCATTCCGGGAACTTTAGGCGGTTCTATCAAAACAAACGCCGGATGTTTCGGTCATTCTGTCAGCGACATTTTGCATTCTGCTACAATAATAGACTTAAAAGGAAATATACAAACAGTTGCACCGCAAGATTTTCATTTTTCATATCGGTCTTCCGATTTTCCAAATGATTGGATTATAATTTCGCTAAACTTAAAAACATATCATAAAAATGCCGATGAAATTCGAAAAATTCTACAAGAGCAGGATGATTATCGAAAACAAAGGCAGCCATATAATCAAAAAACTGCAGGTTCAACATTTAAGAACCCATCAGAAAAACGTGCTTGGGAACTTATCAAACAATCAGAATGTGAAAATCTGCGTATCGGCGGAGCTAAAATGTCAGAAAAGCATTGCAATTTCATGATTAATACCGGTCAGGCAACAGCTTCTGATTGTGAAGAGCTTGGTGAAGAAATAATAAAGCGCGTGAAAGAAAAAACAGGTGTTTTACTTGAGTGGGAAATTCAGCGATTAGGGCAAAAAAAATGAAATTATTAAAGAACAAAATATTTCAAAAAAGGCAAAAACCGCTTCAAGCACAAAATCGCTTTGCTCTTGTTGATAAAACCCCTGTCAGAGTGATTGGAAATCTTCTTATCCTCTTGATTATCTCCTGCGTTTTTGTAACAACAGTAGCCTTGCGCGACAGTGTTATTTCAAAGCAATTCGATGACCTAAAACAGCAGCTTTTTGATTATTCCTCACAACACGGCTTTGGCATCAATGACATCCTTATTGAAGGCAGAAAGAAAACAACACTTTCATCATTAAACGAAAAAATTAATTTAAACAGAAACGACAGCATTCTGCAAGTTAATTTGGATGAATTAAAAACAAAAATTGAGGATTTGCCATGGATTGAACGGGCTGAATTAAAACGTTCATATTTTCCGAACATTTTGCAAATATCCTTAAAAGAAAAGCAGGTTATTGCCTTATACCAATCAAACGGCAAATATTACCCGATTGATAAACATGGAAACATTATCCACACTGATTACATTCCAAATGTACCCTCCATGATAATTGTCGGAAAACACGCTCCTGAAAAACTTTTCGAATTATTCAATGTTATCCTCTCTGATCCCGAACTTTTTTCACACATTAAAGCCGCTATTTTCAAGTCCGGACGACGATGGGATCTCATTTTTGATGACTTGGATAATGGCACAAAAGTATTACTACCTGAAGAAAACATTGAACATGCGTGGGATAAATTAATCAAAATTAATAATAAATATGGAATTTTTAAGCGTAAATTAACTTCTATCGATTTAAGATTAGAAGATAGGGTTAACGTCGAAATTGCTCAATAAGAGTAAAAGCTTAAAAGGAAACATAAGTGAATCATTCTTTTACAAGACAGTCCACTTTAGCAACTTTAGATATCGGCTCATCTAAAGTATGTTGTTTAATTGCTCACGTTTCCCCCCGAGATAAGAAAATAGAAATCGTCGGTTATGGCTACAATGCTTCCAAAGGAATTAAAAACGGCGTTATCACAGACATCAATCAAGCCACTCTTTCTGTTTGTAACGCTGTTGAAGACGCTGAGCAGAAAGCAAAAGAAAGAATTAACAGTCTGATTGTCAATATTTCCGGCGATAAAACACAAAGTTTTATCAAGCACAATTCAATACAGCTACACAAAAACAAACCCATCACAGAAATCGATATAGAAAAAATAATCACACAGAGCCCGACAAAAATCAAAATGCCGGAAAGTGAATTAATTCACTGTGTCCCTATGAATTACACGATTGATAAACGTGAGGTTGTCAAAGATCCGCGCAACTTTTATGCTGAAACACTCGGACTTGATATGCTGTTTGGTTTCTATCCGTCTTTACTCTATAAAAATCTCACAAATATAATCGAAAATGCCCATCTTGAAATCGCTTTAAAGGCATTTTCCGGATATGCCTCTGCCTTAGCTTGCTTAGTCGAAGATGAAAAGGAGTTAGGCGCAACAGTCATTGACATAGGCGGCGGAACAACAAGCATCACAACATTTAAAAACGGTTTTCCTGTATATTTTTCCACCCTTCCCGTCGGCGGAAACAACATCACAAATGACATTGCCTGGGGACTGACAACTTCCTTTGCTCACGCTGAGGACTTAAAAATAAGACACGGCTGTGCCTTTTTAATCAGCCAAGATGAATTAAAAACGATTGATGTTTATCCCGTAGGTGAAGAAGATGACAACTCTATCCGTTCCGTGCCAAAATCTGAACTGATTAATATCATCGCTCCTCGTGTGGAAGAAATTTTTGAAATGGTCGCTAAAAAACTGGATGAACAAGGCCTAAAAGACATTTCAAATCATCGAGTCGTTCTAACCGGAGGCACAAGTTCTTTATCCGGAATCAGAGAGGTTGCATCTCTTGTCTTAAACAAACAGGTTCGCCTGGGCATTCCGCGTAATATCCCCAATATTCCGACCTATTTATATGATCCGAAATATTCAACGGCTCTCGGCATGCTCTTATTTGCCATAAACTGCAAAGAAAGACATCCCGTAACATCTGTTTCAAATTCAATGAATATCGGAAATCTTAGTTCTATCGGCAAGATTTTCACCTGGCTTAAAGATAATTTTTAAAATATAACGAATAGTAACTAAACCTTAATCTATTTAAGGTAACATTCAGCATATATAAATTTTTTGTTAGGAGTCTCAAAAAAGATGTCAATTAATTTAGCCGTTCCTGAAACACCGATTACCCACTTAAAACCGCGTATTTCCGTCATAGGCGTCGGAGGTGGCGGCGGCAACGCTGTCAACAATATGATTGCAAAAAACCTTGAGGGAGTTGATTTTATAGTCGCAAATACAGATTCTCAAGCTTTAGCTCATTCAACAGCGAGTCGAAAAATTCAGCTTGGTTTGAAGATAACGCAAGGTCTCGGTGCAGGAGCTCGTCCTGAAATCGGAAAGCTTGCCGCTGAAGAAGCTCAAGAGCAGATTGAAAAAGAGCTTGAAGGTTCTAATATGGTGTTCATCACAGCCGGTATGGGAGGCGGAACAGGTTCCGGCGCAGCTCCTGTTGTTGCAAAAATCGCTAAAGAAAAAGGCATCTTAACAGTCGGTGTGGTCACAAAGCCGTTCGATTTTGAAGGAAAGAAACGTATGGAAACAGCCGAAGATGCCGTTTCTAAGTTCACAAAAGAAGTTGACAGCATCATCATTATTCCAAACCAAAACTTGTTCAGAATTGCCGACAAAAATACAACCTTAGCTGACGCATTTATTTTAGCTGATAACGTACTTTATTCCGGCGTACGCTCCATTACGGACTTAATGATGATGCCCGGTCTCATCAATTTGGACTTTGCAGATATTAAAAACATTATGGAAGACAAAGGCAAAGCCATTATGGGCACCGGCGAAGCCGAAGGAGAAGATCGTGCGCGTATTGCAGCCGAACAAGCTTTATCGAATCCGCTTCTTGATGACTGCTCAATGAAAGGCGCCAAGGGTGTTTTAATCAACATCACAGGCGGCAATGACATCACATTGCTTGAAATTGACGAAGCTGCAAACATCATTAAAGAACAAGTTGATGAAGATGCAAACATCATTTTCGGCTCAAGCTTTGACAGTTCTCTTGAAGGCAAAATTCGCGTTTCAATCGTCGTAACCGGAATTGAAAACAAACCGGGGTCTCGTTTTAAAGAAAAAGCACTTGATACAACGGCATATATTGATGAAAGCTTTTCTCCCGCAACAAAAGCCGAAAAGAATTTTGCAATAGACAGCCAAGATATTGATGATAACCTTGAGCGTTTTTCAGCTGTCAAAACAAGCGAAGAAAATACTCAAGAAGAAAGCTCGACGGAAAATACCGACGAACAAAATATCTCGGATATTGAAAACAAAACAGAAGATGAAGAAAAATCCGAAAATCAGGAAACTCTTGTCGCTGAAACAGAAAACTCCGCAGTCGAACCTGATTTTTCACGTTTTGAAGATTTTGAAAACATTGAGCACTCCGGCGCTATTTCCGAAGCACCTCAGGCATCTGCCCTGTTTAGTGCTATCATCAATAAAAGCCAATCAAATGAGAGCTCATCTTCCCGCGAAACCTCTATAGCAGATTTTATTCCCGAAGAAAAAGACGTTTTCTCTTCAACGACACAAATCAATAATTTTGAAAATGAACCCGTTCTTTTCCCTGATCCTGAAGAGCCGAGTTTTCTTTCTCATCAGGAAGATTTGAAGGAAGAAGAACCGATTGTTGAAACGCCCTCAAAAACAAAATTCATTGATAAAATTTTGGGTATTTCAAGAGCACGCAAAAATCGCAAGGACACACCTGTGATTGATGATCGTTTTGCAGAACCGACCGCGCCTAGTTTTTCGAACACCTCCGAAGCGCTCGACTATTCAAACGATATTCCGGACAATTTAGACATACCATCCTTTTTAAGAAGGAAATAACCTCACAAAGAACACCGCAAACCGCGGTGTTTTTTTTATATTCACCGCCCTTAAAAATATCTTGCATTTTAGCCATTATCGTTTAACCTTATGTTTAAGGCAGGTTGGTGTCTGCCCCGAGGTTAGTACCCTCATCATTGGTTGCCAACACCTGTTGGCGTAAAACCCCTTCCGGTCGAACGACTGGAAGGAGGTGAATAAGTTTAATGGGACTATTCCCTTTAAATCAATAAGCCCACTGCTTCCAATGAGTAGGTACTACTTCCAGTCGCCTTTTACACCAAGGCGATTTTTTGTTGGAAGAAGAACTATGGGAAATGAAAGCCTTAAAAGATCAAAAGATGCAAAAAATGCTGAATTTTATACTTTTTATGAAGACATCAAAAAAGAGCTCGTCAATTACGCTAAATATTTCAAAAATAAAGTGATTTATTGCAACTGTGATGACCATAATGGCATCGGCTTAGGCACACCGAAATCAAATTTTATCAAATATTTGGCAGATAACTTTGAAGCCTTTCAAATCAAGAAGGTGATTGCCACACACTATGAAAAAGACAAAGAGCATTCCTCTATGTATATATTAGATAAAGATAACACAGGCGACGGCATTATTTGTTTGGAAGATGTTGCCGAAATCCCAATGAAAAGCAACGGCGATTTTAGAAGCTCAGAATGTGTGGAACTATTAAAACAAGCCGATATTGTTATCACCAATCCTCCTTTCCCTTTATTCCGTGAATATGTTGCGCAACTGATAAAATATAAGAAAAAGTTTTTAATTATCGGCAACGATAATTGTCGAACTTATAAAGAGATTTTCCCTTTAATTAAAGATAATAAATTTTGGTGTGGCTTAAATCATGTCAAACAATTTTTAAAACCTGATGGTTCTGTTCAAAACTTTGGCTATGTCAGTTGGTATACAAACTTAGAAAATAGCCGAAGAAACGAAATCATAGACACAGGTAAAAAATATACCGGTTTTGAGAATATGTATCCCAAATATGACAATTATGACGCCATCAATGTTGATAAAGTCAGTGACATCCCGATGGATTATGATGGTGTGATGGGGGTTCCGATAACTTTTCTGGATAAATATAACCCAGAACAATTTGAAATCATAGGTGCAACAGAAAGTGAGGGAAAAGGATTTTCAAACGGTTTATGGATTGAAAGCACAAGAGTTGCGCAAGCAACAGTGAACAATATTAAAAAATATAAAAGGCTATTTATTAAGAGGAGATTATAACATGACAATGGAAACATCACAACCTATCATTACGATTCGTGATTTAATCAAAGATTATGCCGACGCAGGTCAAAACGGTGTAAAGGCTTATAGCGGCAAACTCAATGTTCGCCCTGCCTTTCAGCGCGAATTTGTTTATAACCCTGAAGACCGTGACCGCGTTATGATTTCAGTTTATAACAACATGCCCTTAAACAGTATGTATTGGGCAATCAACCCCGACGGAACTTATGAAGTGATTGACGGTCAACAACGCATCATTTCAATTTGCCAATTTTTAACGAATAATGATGGTTTCGGAAACCCGATTGCCATAGATTTTAACGGCAAACATACCCAAACTTTTGAAGGCTTATCACCCGAAAAAAAAGAACAAATTTTAAATTATAAACTACAGGTTTATGTTTGCGACGGCACCGATGATGAAAAGCTTGATTGGTTCCATACCATCAACATTGCAGGCAAACAAATGACCAATCAAGAACTTTTAAATGCAAACTATACGGGCACATGGCTGACTTCGGCAAAAGAATTTTTCTCTAAAAAAAGCAACAATGCCGCAATCAATATTTCATACTATGATAACGACGATAAAAAAACTTTGCTTAACCTTTCCGCCGACAAGGTTTTGGGAGATATGGGATCAATAGGCGATAAAGCAAACCGCCAATTATTGCTTGAACTTGCGCTTTTATGGCGTATTGATGCCGATTCGGCAGAATATCCTCAAATTAAAGATTATATGGGAAAGCACAGGTCTGATAAAAATGCCGATGAGTTGATAACCTATTTTAAAAATGTTATCCGTTGGGTTAAAGAAACGTTTGTGAACTATCGCACGGATATGAAAGGCATTGATTGGGGGATATTATATAACAAATATCATCATCAAAATTTCAATTCCGCCGAGATAGAAAAAAAGCTCAAATATCTTTACGATTTGTATGATGTTGACCCCGACGGATTAAAGAAAAAAGGGTTTTATGAATATTGTTTGTCGGGTGACAGAACACTTATTTGGCACCGCGCTTTTTCTGACCATCAACAAAAACAAGCCTACGAAAATCAAGGCAAAAAGTGCGCAAGATGTCACAAACCTTTTGCTTTAAAAGATTTACAAGGGCATCATAAAATTGCTTTTGCTGACGGTGGCGAAACAACAATTGAAAATTGCGTCATGCTTTGCACGGATTGCCATATTGACTATCACGCCGAAAATAAAAGATAATTAAACACATAAAGTTTTCTCTTTTACAATTCTTTTAGAAAAATGTAGTTATAAAATACGAGAAGAAAAGACCTACAATTTTTGGATTGAATGGAAATAATCAGGCATCAAACGCTCTAATTTTTTGAGATGCGATGCCTCTGCTTTGCCCGAAATAATCATACTCTCTTCAAGTTCCTCAACATTCAAAACCTGCGCATATTCATAAATCAAACTCAAGAATTTTCCTTCATAAATCGGAAGCTTTACTTGAAATTCGATATAATTTTGCGAAAGTTTTTTATCTATCAAATCAAGCAATTCCGGCTTGCCTTGTCCCGTAACTGCTGACAATAAAATCAAACTTTTCTTTTGATGAGAAACTCTTTTTTCTAAGATGTTTTTTTCATCATCTGACAACAAATCAATTTTATTTAAAACCTCAATATAATTATTTTCATGCTCGATATTTTTTAAGCCCAAACGATGTAAAACATCTAAAACATCTTTACGCTGAACTTCGCTGTCCGGATTTGAAACATCTCGCACATGAACAATAACATCAGCCTCCAAAACCTCTTCCAAAGTTGAGCGAAAAGCCATCACAAGTTCATGTGGTAAATTAGAAATAAAACCGACCGTATCTGAAACAATAACTTCTTTTCCTGAATTCAGCTTTATTTTTCGCAAAACCGGATCCAATGTTGCAAAAAGCATATCTTCTGCCATAACGTTTTCTTGTGTCAAACAATTAAAAATAGAAGATTTTCCTGCATTTGTGTAACCGACCAACGCCACAATCGGATACGGAACTTTTTTTCGATTAGAGCGCTGAATGCCTCGCGTATTCTTAACCTTTTCAAGTTCTTTTTTGATTTTTACAATCTTATCATCAATAATGCGCTTATCTAGCTCAATTTGTTTTTCCCCCGGCCCGCCTAAAAAACCGGCACCGCCGCGTTGCCGCTCAAGGTGCGTCCAACTTCTGACCAAACGCGAACGTTGATACGTCAAATGCGCTAACTCAACTTGAAGCTTACCTTCATTGGTCTGGGCTCGTTCTCCGAAAATTTCCAAAATCAGCGCTGTGCGGTCAATCACTTTAATTTTTAAGCTTTTTTCTAAATTTCGTTGCTGAATAGGCGTAAGCGAAGTGTCAACGACCATCAAGAATACATCATTTTCCTCAATAATCGGTAACATCCTCTCTACAAACCCTTTTGAAAAATAAGTTGCAGGTTTGATTTCTTTTAAGCGAACAGTTTCTGTATAAACAACATTTAAATTGATGGCAACAGTTAACCCGACAGCCTCGTTTAATCGGCTATCGGGTAAAACAGACCTCTCATCGCCCATATGAACTGGGCAAACAACAATCGTGTTAGTAGGCTTATTTTGCTCTATTTCCAGCAACTTAATTTTCAGCTACATCAACAGCTTGTGAAGGCATAATCGTCGAAACAGCATGTTTATAAACAAGCTGTGTATGTCCATCACGTCTTAAGAGCAAAGCATCATTATCAAAAAAAGTAATAACCCCTTGCAATTTAACACCGTTGATTAAAAAAACCGTCACGGAAATTTTATTTTCTTTAATATCTGATAAAAAATCTTCCTGAGCATTTTTGGTCATTGTCTTATTCCTTTTCATTTATTTTAATGACCTTATCAGAATATGCACAATATTTTTCATTGTAAAGAGCATTTTTTTTATAGGGGATAATTTCTTTATAACCAATTGAAAAATTTTAGTGTATATGAGCGTACATGACCGAGCTCGAAGAAAGGCGGCTGTATCAGTTAGCCATTATACGCATTTTTTTTATATGCCGCACGACGAATACGATCATTAATCGCCAACCCCAACCCCTTATCGGGAATTGGTGACATCGCAATATTGCGCCCGTCTTCATCAGCCATTCGCATATAAGAAAAAAGATTGGCTGCAGCTTCGCATAAATCACCACTTGGGCTTAAATTCAAATCACAATCTTTTATATCTCCAAAGCCAATAAAAAATTCATCACCTTCTCGTTTTGTCGCATTGATTCTAAAATCATGCGCCGGTGCATAATGCTTCAAAAGCTGTCCCGGAGATGAGGGCAAATCAGGATTGCCGTGTGAAATTAAAATTTTAACGCCTAAAAATGATTCCAAATCTTCCAAAGCAATTCCACCTGCGCGAAGCAACACAACATCTCCGCCTGTCAAATCAATAATAGTTGATTCAACACCAACCTTGCATTGTCCACCGTCTAAAATCATATCAACTTTTTCACCCAAACTCTCATACACATGACGTGCCGTTGTCGGTGATATGGTTTGTGATTTATTTGCCGACGGCGCCACAATCGGCACGCCGCTTTTTTTAATAAGCTCCAGAGCAACCGGATGATTTGGCATTCTAACCGTAACTGTTCTTAAACCCGCACAAGCTAAATCAAGAGCCGGATTTTCATCAATCCTGTTTAAAACAAAAGTCAAAGGCCCCGGCCAAAAATGCTTTGCAAGAGAAAGAACACGTTCATCGGTCTTTGCATAACTTTTCAAAAAATCAATCTCCGCAATATGCGAAATCAGCGGATTAAACGAAGGCCTGCCTTTGGCCGCATAAATATTTGCCACCGCTTTAGGATTATAAACATTTGCCCCCAAGCCATAAACCGTTTCGGTTGGAAAAGCTACCAAACCACCGGTTTTAATTACATCGGCAGCGTTTGAAATATTCTCATCAGTTATATCAAAAATATTACTCATCTTTTTTCATCAATAATGCAAAATCGAACTCAGACCTTCGGGCAATCCTTCAGCCGAAAAACTCTCTAACTCATCACCCGTTTCTCTGTCAACCAACAGATAATCTTTTTGAAATTCATCATAAACAAAAAAACAAAAATCATCATAGCCCAAAATAACCATATCTTTCGAACCGTTGTGAATTTCGTTAAAAGTCACAATATCAAGCCCTTTATCCTTTGGTAAAACACCTAAAATAGCACTGTCTTCGCCTCTAAGTCCGTTATAACTTTTCAAAAAGCTTATAAACTCAAGCGGCAAAAAGGGATACCCTTGTTTCACAAGCTCTTTTTGTGTCTCAATCACATCTTTTTGTGCAAAACGTGTCTCTTGCACTTTATATCCGTTTTCTTTCAATGTTTGAATAAAGTTCATCATCTCGTATTGACTTTCTTTAAAAACATTTTGCGCTGTTTATTGACTTTGCGGCGGCTCTTATAGCGTTGAATAATTTCATCCACATCAAAAACTTCTTTGTTTTGTACTTTATCATAAGCACTTTGGTTACGCTTGAGTTGCTTCATACATTCGGCATAATTAACTATATGCCTATCATCCATAACCTGACGTTTTGTTCGTTTTGCTTTGTTAAAGTCATACGACAAACGCTCACTTGGCTTAAAACCGATAACAAAGACCGCATTCGGATCAATAAATTCAAGCCTTTTGGAATAACTCTTCGTATCGCCGCGTTGCTTTGCTTTGTCACACCTGTGAATAAACAAACTATGAATATCAGATATGACCAAACATAAATTACTTTTATAATTAACATATGCAACACTGTTTAAATCGCCTGCATCACTGACCGCATATTTATGATGTACCTCAAATGACGGAAAATCAGCCCCGTTCAACTTCCTTCCTTTTTCATCACGAGCCGCAATCAAATCCCCTTTGTTATCATCAATAAGTGAATTAATAAAATCTTGCGGTATTGGCTGGCCAAGCTTAAACTCTTTCTTGTACATCTTGGTTTTTTTCAAATCCGCAAGAACACGCTCGGTAAAATACATTTCCGTAATGACAAGCTTTGATGAATTATATTTGCCAAACCTTCTCATCATATTGAGCATA
>OMQZ01000107.1 GCA_900313355.1 uncultured Rhodospirillaceae bacterium | reverse complement strand
GCAAGATTAAAATAAACAGGCAAGGGGTTCGGGGCATTTTTTAAGGCTGCGTAAAAGTAACTTACAGCCTCTTCGTGTTCGTTTTGAGCACTTGCCACAAGTCCTAACATATTTAAGACATCGGCGTTTTCGGGAGCAAAGGCCAAAATCTGACGATAGATTTGCTCGGCCTGCCTGTAGGCACCGTTCAAATAGAGCTCACCGGCTTTATGAAACATTAAATCAAAAGACATTTATTCCTCTTGATTTTATATTATAATCTTTTAGGCAAAAGTCACGCAAAAAGTTTGTTTTAATCTTTTGCAACGACGACCATCGCTTCGCGCAATATGCGTCCGTTAATCATATATCCCGTTTGAAGCTCGGAAATAATTGTTCCGGCTGGTTTTGAAGGGTCTGAAACTTGTTGAATGACTTGGTGAAAGTTCGGATCAAAGGGCTTGCCCATGCTCTCCATTTTTGTGATTCCGAATTTTTCAAAAACATGTGAGAGTTCTTTTTTTGTGAGTTCAACACCTTCGAGCAGTGCTTTTGCATCATCACTTGTTTCATTTTGGGCGGCATTCAGTGCTCGATCCAAATTGTCGGCAACGCCCAGCAAATCTTTGGCAAATGAGGAAATAGCATATTTGTTTGTTTTTTCGATTTCAACGGCACATCTTTTTTTGATGTTTTCCGACTCGGCTAAAGCACGTAAAAGTTCATCTTTTAATTTTTGATTTTCTTCAAGTGCGGCGGTCAAATCTTCGTCTGTTTTTGTTTCATTTTTTTGATTTTCAGCAGAACTTTCTTCATTTGATTTGTTTTCAATTTCTTTTTCATCTTCAAAATGATGATGTTTTTTCATAGCTAAACCTCTTTAATTTATAAATCTTATTGATATATTATCAACTTAGTGATTAAACATTCACAAGTCAAGAGATTTAAGTTTTTTTAGTTGTTTTATTCAAAATAAATGTTATAACAGAAGATATACTACAAATTCAAGAGAGGAAAAATGTCTGAAAACTCAAATTTATCATCGGGATTCCTTGAAGAAGGTTTTAATAAGAAACCATTTGTTGATAAAACGGATCAGACAGATTTCTCATTTATTCAAAAAATTGCTCAAGTTTCTTGTCTCGGGGAGAAAGAATGGCCTCAAATAGATTTAATTGATGCGTGGATTTTATCTTCTGAAACAGCTACTTTTATGAAGTGGGGCGGCCTTGGTATGGTTGCTTCGGAATTGCCTGAAAATTTTAATAAGACTTTTGAACACATGTCTCATCGGATGTCTATCATAACCCCGATGTATGAAGGAAATACGGGCAAAAAATCAGCAAAACTTGAAGAAAATATTTATTATGGGGCTGAAAACCAAAAAGTTGAAGTTTCTTTTTTAGGAGAAGTTTCGGTCGTTTTTGTTGATTATGAAAGT
This sequence comes from uncultured Rhodospirillaceae bacterium, assembly GCA_900313355.1. Taxonomy (GTDB): domain Bacteria; phylum Pseudomonadota; class Alphaproteobacteria; order RF32; family CAG-239; genus UBA1254. The sequence goes on along the minus strand of OMQZ01000107.1, from coordinate 11,558 downwards.
AATCTCAAGGAATATCCCGTCGGGCTGTATTCCGGTGTTTTCAATGATGTTCGCTATATCTTTTTGCGAAATGAGCATTTTTTCGGCATTAATCCTTCGTCAAACAATCCTTCAACGCAAGATGGTTGTTATGTCTTAAATAGAAGCAATGTTGATGAAGTGGAGCGTTTTGCCTTTTTTTCAAAAGCCGTTTATACAATGTTGGTCGCGTGTTTAGAAGGTCGAATCCAAGGCCTTAAAGCACCGAATGTGATTGTCGCGAATGATTGGCACAGCGGTGCCCTGAGCGGATTGTGCAAATATTTATCTCCTCTTCAAGCCTGCGGCGCTAAAATGACGCAAGAAATTTCATTAACCATTCAAAATTTGCCTATTATCCATATTGCTCACCATTTGGGGTATCAGGGTTGGGATTTTCCAAATACAGCTCGTTTGCTTAATGGTCTTTATGAAGAATATACGGTTGATGTTTTTAAAAATGCGAAGGCGATTAAAAACAGCAATCCGAGAACAACAAATACTTTGCTCGTTTATGATTGCTATAATCAAGCATCTTCAAATTTTCATTTAGCAGATCGCATTGTAACTGTTTCAAAAAACTATATGGAAGAAGTTTCTAAAGATTTGGGACTTGGACTTGATTTCAGAGATATTCTTAAAATCCGTAAGAACCATCATACTTTTTTCGGAATTGTTAACGGGTATGAAAAGAAGTTAATTTCTCCGAATGAAAAGAAAATTGAGCACTTGAATGCTTATTTTAAGGGCTTTGATTTCAAAATTTATGATGAAAATGATATAGCTAATAAAACCAAGAACAAAGAAGAGTGTATCAAACTTTTATCTCGCATCGCTGCTGATGATAAATTTAAAAAGACTGTTATTCCGCTCATAGATATTTATAAGTTTTCGGATTTGTCAGCTCTTGTGAAAAATGCTTCAAATATTCCTTTTATGTGTGCAACAAGCCGTTTGGTTGAACAAAAGGGCTATGATATTGCCTGCGAATCCCTTTTGAAAACACTCGTTAAAATTAAAGAGATGAAATACGAATTTCCGATTATTGCCATGGGTGGAGCCGGTGATGTCAGGCTTTATAAAATGTTAACGGATTTTCGCGATAAGGTTTCTAAAATCAGTTCTCAGGCAGCTGAAAGAATTTTTGTTTTCAGAGGATATAAAGATGAGTTTGCTTATGCATTGCAGCTTGCTTCTGACTTTTATCTTATGCCCTCTTTGTTTGAACCGTGCGGATTGACGCAAATGGAAGCTATGGCCAAAGGAGCTCTTCCTATAGCAACCTCTACAGGAGGTTTGGTTGATACAATTGAGAGTGGCGTTAATGGTTTCAGGACGGATGTCTTTTTTGCCGATGGTCAGAAAGTATATGGATCGAATACTGAAGCTCAAAAATTAAAGAATAATGTTAATGCTTATGCCGATACTTTGCAAAAGGCTTTATACTGTTTTTATCAAACGCCTGATATTATTAATGCGATGAAAGTGAATGCCATGAAAAAGGATTTCAGTTGGAGCGTTCAAGACGGATCAGTTTATAAATACTACAAACTGTTGAAAACAGGGACGTTGTAGAAAAATATTGCTTTTTTTAGAAAATTAAGTTATAAGAGTCGCAACTATTCTATTATGTTGTGAGCCAATTTTTTTTATTTATTATCATATGTCTAAAAGTTTTTTATTTTTGGCTTTTGCCGTATTCGCTATTGCCTTGTTTGCTTTGGGATTATACTTGTATGCTAAGAGGCAAAACCGTCCGGCATCTCACGGCTCGTTCAAGTCGGATGCAAAAAACATTAAAGCGGATTGGGAAAATGTGTGGAAGGATTTCAAAAAAATCTTCAAATAATTTCTCATTCTGTCGCTTACAAAAAAAGCACTTTCCGAACAAAGGAAGTGCTTTTTTTGTGGATTTAAGACAATTATTTATTCAGCCCAAGTTCTTCCATAACTTCTTTTTTCAAGGTAACGTTATCCGTTTTGCCCGTTAAGAAGGCAGGGATTTTTTCATGATACAAAATCGTTCGCGGCAAGAAGAGTTCGGACATACCATTGTTTTTGATATAATCATGCAAAACTTCTTGTTTGACTTGAGTGTTGTTTGTGACCAAAACGATTTGTTCACCTTTGCTTTCATGCGGGACGGAAACAATGCCATAGCTAAAGTCGGGGCCCATCCATTCATAAGCCTTGATGACCATATCTTGGACGGCGTTTAATGAGACCATTTCGCCGCCGATTTTAGCAAAACGCTTGATTCTGTCTCTGATATAAACATATCCGAGTTCATCAATTTCTACAACGTCGCCTGTGTGATACCAACCATTTTCAAGCGGCACTAAAACGCCAGGATTATCAGGCATGATATAGCCGAGCATAATATTCGGACCTTTAACGACCAATTCGCCACCTTTTTCAATTCCGGGAACGGGCTCAATCTTATATTTGATGCCCGGCACAATTTTACCGATAGAACCGAAACGATTATAGATATGGTTATTTGCGGCGACAAACGGTGCACATTCCGTGACACCATAGCCTTCCATGATGCGAACGCCCATATGTTCCATAAACAGATTACGTGTATCAAGCTTTACGGCTTCCGCACCGGCATACATGAAACGTACGTTATAGAAATCATAAGGATGTGCAATGCGTCCATAACCTCTGAAGAATGTATCCGTTCCAAAGATAATCGTCGCACCAAGCTCATAAATGAGTTCCGCAATAATACGATAATGGAGCGGAGAGGGGTATAAAAATACACGAGCACCGACCAAAAGCGGAAGAAGTGTACCTATGGTCAAGCCGAAACTGTGAAACATGGGCAACGCATTAAACACAATGTCTTTCATATTAAGCGTTTCAAGAGTGGTTACTTGTGTGATGTTTGCGATAATGTTTGCGTGACTTAAGACAACAGCTTTCGGTGCGCCTTCAGAACCGGAAGTAAATAAAATAGCCGCTTTTCTGTTTCCGCCATGTTTGTGAGGTATACGCTTTGTTTTATATCGTAAAAGAGCGCCGAGCTTGCTGATAATTCCGAGCTTTTTAGCTAAACTTTCAAGATAAAACACTTCAATGCCGCTCGATTTTAGAAGCTCAACAACTGGTTCTAACTTAGCCGTACGAATAAATGTTAAAGATGTAATCACAAATTTAACTTGTGCGGTTTTGCACATTGAAAGCAAATTCTTGGCGCCGACTGAAAAATTGAGCATTACGGGAATGCGCTCATAAGCCGATAAGCCTAAAAATGTTGCAATAGCCGCAATGGTATTTGGTAACATCAAGCCGACATGTTCAAAATGCGCAGCTTTCTTTTTGAAAAACTTTCCGAGCAAATAAACTCTTAAGAGCAAATCTTTATAGCTCATCGGTTTGCGGTTGATGTCTTCAATGACCATCGGACGCTTAAAGAAAAAGCCCTTTTTAGAATAAACTTTTGAAGTTTTAACAAGCTGTGCAAAAATAGAAATATCAGGGTTGTAAGTGATTTCAAACTGCATATCCATCAATATGTGATAGATTTCATTGCTTAAGTGGTCACGTTGGCGACGAAGTTCGTCTTTTAACTTAAAAGGTTTGGGTTCGCCGACCGTAATCAGCATTTTAGGCAAAGGTCTGTGAGGAAGTTTGTCTTTTGTTTTTGAAAAATACCCATATTGCGGACCTTCTATCCAAATCGGAATAACAGGTGATTTTGTTTTATCCGCAAGTAATCCCGGTGCCTCATAAATTTTCATCAATCCGCCACTTTCAGTGATGCGGCCTTCAGCAAAAATGACAACAAGACGATTGTTGTTGACCTTGTTAATTAAGTCTTTCAAATCGGCCGGTTCGATAGGGTTGTATTCGATGATATCTGCGGATTTCATTAGAAAACGAATGAAACGACGGCGATATAAGTGCCCGTTTAAGGCAAAAATCGGGTCACCCGGCAAAAAAGCAAATAACAAAATCGGATCAAGATAAGACACATGGTTTGACACATAAACACCTTTTTGCGGCAGGTCTTTCAAATCAAACTTGATGTTGCATCTTACTTTGAAGATGTAAAAAAATGTACGCAGGCAAAACTTCACAAAATTTTTCAAAATATTTCTCCTTTGTTACTTTATGTGAGTTTTGTATCTTAAAAGTAACAAATGGTCAAGATAAAAAATGATTGATGTGAAATATTATTTTAAAACGGATAAATATTGCTTAAAGTGTAAAGAAAAAAGGAACATTTGATATCTGCTGCAAGAACTTTGCAGCGTTTGTGATGATGCTTCAAGCTGTCACTTTTATTTTATATGGTCTTAAAAATATATAAAAACAGTTTACTTTTTTTATAAAATCGGCTAATAGAAAGCTATCTGTTAATATTAAAAGGATTTTCTATATGTTGATGGAAGGGAAAAAAGGGCTCATTATGGGGCTTGCAAATGATCACTCTATTGCTTGGGGTATCGCTAAGGCTTTGGATAGAGAAGGGGCAAAAATCGCTATTTCATATCAAAATGAAGCTTTAGAAAAAAGAGTAAAACCTCTTTCAGAGCAACTCCAAAACGAAACAATGCTTATTAAATGTGATGTTTGCGATTCAAAATCAGTTGAGAATTGCTTTAGTGAGCTGGCTCAAAGATGGGGAAAGATTGATTTTTTAGTTCATGCAATTGCGTTTTCAGATAAGGATCAACTCAAAGGTCGAACAATTGACACAACTTTAGACAACTTTTTAAATACGATGCATATTTCTTGCTATTCTTTTTTAGAGGCGTGTAAAAATGCTGCTCCTATTTTAAATGATGGCGGAGCAATTGTGACATTGACTTATATCGGTTCGGAACGCAGCCTTCCGAACTACAATATTATGGGGGTGGCAAAAGCTGCTTTAGAAGCGTCAGTCAGATATGCCGCAGCGGATTTGGGAAAACAAAATGTCCGTGTGAATGCTATTTCGGCCGGTCCGATTAAGACCTTGGCTGCATCAGGTATCGGCGATTTTAAGAAAATATTGCGCTATAATGAATTGAACACACCTTTGCGTCGTAATGTCACACAAGACGAAGTCGGTAACACCGCTCTGTTTTTGCTTTCAGATTTAAGCTCGGCCATTACGGGAGAGGTTGTCCATGTCGATGCCGGCTTCCACCAAACGGCTATGTTTAATATTGATAAAGCAAAAGAATTAGCTGAAGTTTTGGAGACGTTTTAATGATTAAAATATCTGCTTATATCGTTACCTTAAATGAAGAAAAACGCTTAGACAGAACACTAAAAGCTGTCTCAAAAATAGCTGATGAAATTGTTGTTGTTGACAGTGGAAGCACAGATAAGACAAAAGAAATAGCTTTAGAAAATAAAGCAAAATTTCTTTTTCATGAGTGGAAAAATATTTCTTCACAGAAAAATTTTGCACAAAACACGTGTCAAAATGATTGGGTGTTATCTCTTGATTCTGATGAGGTTTTATCGGCTGATTTGATCGAAGAAATTAAAGAAATTAAGAAAAATCCGACATTTGATGCGTATAAGGTGAAAATATGCGATGTTTTGCCGGGGGATAAGAAGCCAAGACTGCTAGCAAAAACATATAACCAAGTTCGCTTATATAATCGTAAAAAGGCAAATATGCCGGATGACCTCACGCATGATCGGGTTGTTTTAGGCGAAGGGTGTCAAGTTGCACAGCTTAAATCAAAGATTTGGCATTATTCTTATGTTTCGCTTACACAGCTTTGGTTTAAGCTGAATATGTATACGGACGAACTTGTGCAAGTTGCCTTGAAAAAGAATAAGAAATATTCAAAACTTCGCTTATATACCGAAATGCCGCGGCAGTTTTTATTTTATTATTTCTGCCGTCGCTATTGTATGTATGGCACATGCGGCTTTTGGATGGCAACATCATATGCTTATTTCAGATTTTTAAAAATTGCCAAGTGGTTTGAATGGCAAGCCTTGAATAAAAAATAAAAAAAAAGCCCTCTCAAGGAGGGCAATTTTTTTATAACCATTTGATAAAATATCCGCCGGCATCAAATAAAATTTTAATAAACAAAATACCTAAAACGGATAAGATTACAATGCGAATAATTTTATTCCCGTTTTTCATTGCGATTCCGGCGCCGACATAGTTTCCTGCAATACTAAACAGAGCAGCAGTCAATCCCAAAGGAATTAATACAAGACCATTAAATAAAAAGACGGCAAGGGAACATATATCTGCTGTCATATTGACAAGTTTTGCCGTTCCTTCGGCTTTTAATATGTTCATTTTTGCAAAGGCCGTGTAAACAAGCAGAAGAAAAGTGCCTGAACAAGGGCCGTAAAAACCGGCATACATTCCGATAAACAATGTTGAAATGCTGACGATGATATATTGCTTTATTCGAGATATCGGTGCAACATTTTTTGGCTCTAAATCTTTTTTAAGCAGAACATACATAGCAAGCAAGGGTAGTAAAATAATAAGCAAAGCCTTAAAAATAAATTCATCAACCATTATAGCAAAATTTGCGCCCATAAGTCCGCCGATAGCGGCCGTAATAACACCGACAAGTGCGAGGTGGTAGTCGATATAGTTGTTTTTACAATAACGAATCGTTGCCGTAATCGTTCCCAAGCATGCTGAAAGTCTGTTTGTGTATATGGTTTCATGCGCAGGTAAACCGGCAATTAAATATGCGGGAATAGAAATCAGCCCGCCGCCGCCACCGATTGAATCAACAAATCCCGCTAAAAAAGCAAACGGGCATACAATTAAAAACATAGACAATGTTAATTCCATGGCTTTTCTCCTTAATTATCGTCTTTATAAAAGAAGAAGGTTAAAAACTGCTTAAAAAATTATTCTTTTGAATTTATTGACTTTATTACAGAATTATTCTACCATGTAAGCAATAGCTCGTTACTGAACGGAGATTAAAATGGAATTAGAATACATCGTGTTTGGGACAACATACGGATTTAGCAGTGTCAGCGTAACGGATGAAGAAAGGCGCTTTATTGAACAGTTTTATTGCGATCAACACGGAACGAAAACTTTTGTACATAAGAGATATAATAATAAGGTATATTATACGCATGCCATTTATCCTGACAAGCAAACATCTTTTTGTGATTCTAAAGGGCGTGGGGGTGCTTTTTTAGGCATTACGATCGGGTTTAATAATTCTTATTGTCAAAATTTTGAAAAGATGGATCAAATTTTTAATAATATTTATAAAAGTTTTGTAGATAAAGGTTTTATTGAAGAGACTAACGGAAAACGTCAGTTTATGATTTCTGATTTTGCATCACATGAGGCTGAAATAGATAATATTGTTATTAATGCAATAAAATCACAAAATTTAACAAACGCGGATCTTGTGCCGTTTCAAATTAAGAATATCGGAGAAATCAAAGGCTCTTTGCCTTGCCATCCATCAGATATGCCGACTTTTGGTAAAGCTTTCATGAATATGCCGTATAATTTGGTTGTTTCAGAGCAAAATCTTACACAACAACAATTACGCAATCAACGCGCAAATGTAAAATAATAACGCTATTCTTAAACTTTTGCCATGCTGAAAAAAGAAGAAATTATCAATCTATTACAAACGGATGATGAACCCGCATTGCTAAAACGAGCGGATGAAGTACGTCATCAATATGTCGGGGATGAGGTCCATTTAAGAGGATTAATCGAATTTTCGAACATATGCCGAAACAATTGTTTATATTGTGGCATCAGGAAAGCCAACAAAAATGCCCATCGTTATCGAATGAGTGAAGAAGAACTGATTGATACGGCGCGAAAAGCTTCGGATATGGGGTTTAAGACGATTGTTATGCAATCAGGTGAAGATATGTATTATAACACATTGCGTATGTGTCACATTATCGAATCTATAAAAAAATTTGATGTTGCGATTACTTTAAGCATCGGTGAGCGAAGTTATGATGATTATAAAGCATTCAAAAATGCAGGGGCTGATCGCTATTTGATGCGTATTGAAACAACCGACAAAGATTTATACCACAAGCTTAATCCGAATATGAGTTGGGATAAGAGGCACGAATGTTTGTTGATGATTAAAGAACTCGGTTATGAACTCGGATCGGGAATTATGGTCGGGTTACCGGAACAAAGTCTTGAAAGTATTGCAGGTGATTTGCTTTATCTTCAAAAAATCGGCATTGATATGGCAGGTATCGGTCCTTTTATTCCTCATCAGGATACACCGCTTAAAAATGAACAAGGAGGAACTTTGAGCTTAGCTCTTCGCACAATGGCCGTTATGCGAATTTTGATGAAAGATATTAATATTCCCGCGACGACTGCCATGGAAAGTTTGCATCCCAAAGGGCGAATTATGGCGCTTCAAGCAGGGGCAAATGTTGTTATGCCGAATGTCACAGAAGGTGAATATCGTAAGTTTTATGAGCTTTATCCCGGAAAAATCTGCGTTAACGAACAACCTTTGCAATGCAGAACTTGTATAGGAATCAAAATCCAAAGTATCGGCAGAAAAATCGGTTTAGGATATGGCGGACATAATGGTAAATTACCGATTATGCCTCAAGAGAATCGATATAAGCCTTTATGATTGGAACATCTGCCGGTGAAAATTCATATTTTAACAGGTCTTGAGGATAGATCCATAAAACCTGTTCGTGTTCGCAAATTTTAGGAATATCAAAACTTTTAGCTTCAGCAAAAAAAGCGTTGATAACAAAACTTCCAAAATCATAATCATACGCCTTTTGCATAAAAAGCGAACCGACTTTAACAGTTAATCCCATTTCTTCCATAAGCTCGCGTTTGAGGCACTCTTGTAATGTTTCACCTTTTTCAAGTTTTCCACCGGGAAGTTCCCATAAAAACTCAAGGTCTTTGCCTTTTTTCCTTTGTCCGATTAAAATTTTGCCGGCATATGTGATAATGCCGGCTGCTATTTGTTTTTGAATCATTATTTTTCTTTCTTTCCGGGTTTTACATATGCTATTGCCGAATGCTCGTCGCAATATGTTTGTCCGGCACGAACTTTCTTGCCGCAAAAACAAAAATTATCATCTTTAGGATCTCCGATTGGCCAACGACATGTGTGGCTATCAAGTTCGCTTAATTTAAGGCATGTGTTGTTGTGGGCAGTTACTTCAATCGGATTGACGGTAATCTTTTGTGATTTTGTGTCTTTAGAATTTGTAACGGAAGTTGTTGCAGGTGCTTGCGGGGCAGGTTTCTCTTTTTTCTTTATGGGAGAAGGGCGCGCTGTTAAATTCAGGCGGTGAACTTTTCCGATAATTGAATTTTTAGACACACCTAATTCTTTTGCAATTTCGTTTGTTGTTGACCCCTTTTTCCACATCTGTTTTAATTTATCTATCATTTCATTGGTCCAAGCCATTTTTCCCTCCATTTAAATGAATTAAACTTCTTTGTTTACTTTAATGTAAGAATTTGAATAAGTCTAGAGTTAATTTTTCAAAATATCACTTTTTTTTCTTATTTTTATGTGTTATTTTGCTTTTTGTGAGGGTTTAATATGACAAGATTTTTGGTATTTTTAGCATTTTTATTTTTTAGTTTTCCATCTTTTGGCGAGCCTCTTGATTACAGTAAATATTTTGAGGTTGATCTTGATGCTCCGGTTCCTGATTTACAAAATTTAAGCAAAGAACTTAAAAAAGCATCTGCTATATATGAGCCACGTTATGTCCTGTCATGGGATATGGGTTCTCCTTTTGACAATATTTGGCGCTATGTTATTCGAACCTATGGCACAAGTGAAAAAAGAATTCGAGCTGCCGGCGAAGATGATTTGGTGGAGATGATTCTTACACTTCCTAAAGAGTTTTATCCTTACATCGGGCCTTTTTTGCATTCGGCACCCGGAATTCCGGAAAAGATTCTTAATCTGCCGGGCATTAAAGAAACAAAGCATAAATTTCCTGAGCGTATTGCTCCACAGCTTGCAGATGTCGAAAATCTGGAATTTCTTTCGCCTTATTTATATATCTTATTGATGCCGGAGATGTGGCCTGAAAACAACAAGGACATTGAAACACCTAAAATGAGACGGGCTAAAATTCCAAAAGTTCCGTATACTCCTGATTTTTATAAGAATATATCCAAAAAAATTAAAGAAGGCGGGTATGGTGGGCCCAATGAACCTTCTGAGGTAGCTATGAGGGATAATTTACGCACCCTCAAAATTACAAAGTCTTCACCATTAACAACCGCTGATATTAAAGCTTTTACAAATACGCTAGATGGTGTTTTGGCGTTTTCAACGCTTGATAATAAATATAAGCTTATTCAGGCGGAGGGTTTACTTGATTATTATGAGGCAAAAAATGATATGGCTCTTGATATGAATACCTTAAAAGATATTGTGAATCCTTGTCAAAGGCTTGCTTTGAAAATCAGATGGGCCGGTCTTGAAACAGAGTTTTTGAAAATTGTTTCAAAAGAAGGTTTTAATCTCAAAGAGTGGGCGCTTACTTGTGATAAAACAATCAAAGCTTATCGTACAATTCTTATTTCAGATGCAAAATTGACCATGTTGCAAGAGTATAAGAAAGGGTTTTATAATTCGCATTTAAGAAGTTTGACGCCAAAATGGAGAAACAGGCAATATGCAACATTACAAAGCTTTATAGAGATGTACAAGACAACGCCAAATGACGTCAGACAAGCCCTAAAAAACGAATCGGTTATCAAAGAAAAATTAAAACCTTTTGGTTCCATGCTTTTGACGTCTCCGCTAAGTGATTGAAATAAATATATTTTATGTAAAAAAATAAAAAAAATCTTGCATTTTAAAATAAGAGTCGTTATAAGGTTACAAAAGTTAAATTTAATTTGTTTATAAGGTGAAAAATATGGCTCGTGTCACTGTTGAAGATTGTATTGAAAAAGTTCCGAATCGTTATGAACTCTTAATGGTTGCTGCTCAAAGAGCAAAAGATATTGAACAAGGCTCTCCCTTGCGTGTGGAACGTGATAATGATAAAAACTCGGTTGTTGCTTTGCGCGAAATTGCAGAAGATAAAGTCAGCATTGAAGACTTGCAAAAATCTTTGGTCTTGAATTTGCAAAAATATGTTGAAGTTGAAGAACCTGAAGAAGAGGAAATTGAAATCGTTGCGGCAGAAAAAGAATTGGCTGATCTGGATGCGCAATTTGATACTTCTATGCTTTTGGATGAAGATTTGGATGATACCATGCAAATCAAAGACGGTATGGATGATACATTAGATGATATGACTGATTCTGAGTTGTCAGATGAGTCTTTTGATGATTCAAATGAAGATTTTTCAGATGAGGGTGAAGAATTTTAACATTCTTTCAATCTTTTAATTTTATAATATATGGCAGATGTTTTGATTCTGCCATTTTTTTGTTTTAGGAATATTATGTTAAGACAGTATGAATTGGTTGATTTGGTAAAGTCGTATGATCCGGAAGCTGATGAGGATGCCCTCAACAGAGCTTATGTTTTTGCTATGAAAAAACACAGCGGACAGTTTCGTACTTCCGGTGATCCTTATTATTCTCATCCTAT
>OMQZ01000062.1 GCA_900313355.1 uncultured Rhodospirillaceae bacterium | reverse complement strand
GAAAAATGCGTTTCATTTTTGAAAAACGGAAAATTTTAAAAATAGTGTAACACATTTTTCTTTTAATTTGTGTTACAATAAAGTATTATTAAAGTAAGGGGAAAACAAAGGATGAAGTCTATTATTGCCACCATTTTGATATTTGCGCTGATTTTGCTTGCGCTTCATTTTCGCTTGTTTGAAATCATGTCAAGCTCATATGCTTATGTAATTTCAGGTTTGCTCGTTTTGGTGGTGTTAGGATTTGCGCTTAAAGTGTTTGGCTCTCCTTTTAAAAATAAGGACAACCGAGATGAAAAAATGTAGTTATTTTATTTTGTATGTTTTTGTCTTTGGACTTTTGTTGACTTTTTCAAATCCGGCGAAATCTGCGGCGGTTTCATGTGAGGGTACCTGTAATACAGATACTCACAATTGCTGGCGGTGTTCATATCAAGGTATGGATCACGTTTATCCAAGCGGTGATAAATATTATTGTTTGCCTAAAGACGCTCCTATGCCCACACAAGGAACACTCTCCGTTTCCCACGGCGGACAAGTCCCTGTTACTTTTTCCGGCTGTGTTACAGCTAACACATCAGGCACATATCAAAAACAGGCTGAAGAATATGCACAGAAGGTTCAACAATCCGGTTCAGTAATGGACGGGTGTACACCGTTACCAGAAAAGCTCGCGAGCATTAGCTCCTGTTTATTATGTCCTGTTTTTGATGTTATTTTAAAAACGGACCAAACAATTGCAACAAAGTCTTTTGCGGCACTGGCCCCCGGATTTCGTAACCTCATTATTATTGTGCTGGCTTTGATAATTGCCTATAAAACTTTGCTTGCGGTGAGTGCACTCACCAAACAGGAGCTCGGCAAATATTTAGGTGAGCTTTCCGTTCAGGCTTTCAAGGTTTTGGTGGCTGTTCTTTTGTTGCATAATTCCACTTATATATATCACTATATCATTAATCCATTAATGGAAGCCGGACTTGAGTTCGGTTTGGTACTTTTTGATGATACTGTCAAGGGCTCTTTAGCAGAACAGGCTCAGGCGTCTCTTGCTTCGATGCCTGATGGTGTGATATCCAAAGAGTTGCTTTCTCAAGTCATGGGATCCCTTAAGATGTTTAGCAGAGATGCCGCCGAATTGCCGGCGATCGGCAGTTCTTTGATGTGTGTAGCGACGCACAGCGCAGCAACCTCGATCGGAAATTTGCCTGATTTGAGTATGCTCATTGAGGGCGCGATATGTTGGGCGTTCGGCTGGGCAATTGCTATTGCGTGTTGTTTTTATCTTCTTGATTCTGTTGTGCGTTTTGGAATCTTTTGTTCGCTGTTGCCGTTTTTAATTGCCTGTTGGCCGTTTAAGATTACAATCCAATTTGCAAAGACCGGCTGGGATATGTTCATGAATGTTTTCTTTAATTTCGTGATGATGGGACTTGTGCTTTCACTTTCATCTCAACTTATTGCACAGTCCTTAACCGGCGGCGAAGGCGGAGAAGAAGCTATTTTCGCGGCTCTTGCCGGCAATGAAGTTTCCACCATTAAAGATTTGATGGATTTAAGCGGTACAAAATTTTTGGTTTTGGTTGCCTGCTGTATATTCGCATTTAAGATTGTCCGACAGATTAATGAACTTGCCGATAAGATTTCAAGCACGAAGGGCGGTTCTGAAATCGGTAACAAAATCGGCGGAATGGCTGCAGCTGTTGCAACCAGAGCGGCTGTAGATGCCGGTAAAGGCGTAGCTGCAGTTACCGGTCTTAAGGGAGCGGCAGGTGGTGTTAAAGACCGCTTTAACCGCTTTAATGACTCTGTTCGCTCAAGAATCGGAGGAGGATCGCGCACCAACCCGAACGGATATATCTCCGGAGGTCAAGGCACAAGTGGCGGCAATAATTTGACAAGCGGTCAAAGTGGCAACGGCGGAAATAATTTGACAAGCGGTCAAGGCAGTAACAATCAACTTCCTGAGCCAGAACCTCAAGAAAGATTTGATGAAGACACTTCATCTTACGATTAACCACACATGAAGGATTAAAATGAAGCAGCAAAATAACATATTCAGATTTTTAAGAACCATCTTTATGGTTTTTGCTCTTGTTTTTGTCCTTGGCGGTTGCGGTTCAGATTCAAGTAACGGTAATGTCAGTGTTATTGAGCTTTCTGACAATCCTGACGAGCAAAATGAGCTTGATGAGCAACAAAGAGCGTGTTGGCAAGCAGAGCTTCTTTCTTCTTTTTATAATGTGATGGCAGAATCTTCCGTTAAGGCTTATCCACATGTTACCGGTAGTGCTATGCCGTTTATGATGGTTGCTTTTGCTGTTTGGCTTTCGTTTCAAATTTTAAAACACGTCGGTTCTGTGGTTGAGGAAAGCCCCGGCGTTATATGGACTGATATCGGTCGCATGGCTTTTTTGTGTTTGACCTGTGGTTTGCTTGCATCATCGACTACATTTTTGCTTTATGTTTTAAATAAGCTCATCTTCCCGATTTATTATGCCTTTTTGGAGTATGGCAGTCTGGTGTTAAACACGATGACGACAAGCGCAGAAGCTGACGCTCCCGGAATTTATTTGGGAGAACCGGAAAAAGGGGTATGTCTCATTTACTCGAACTCGCTTGTTTGCTCTGCCCCGCCGATTGAAAACGTTACACTTAGCTCATTTCCAAGCGGACCGTCTGATTTGATGCAATGTTTGGCTTGTGCCGTTAATGATCGTATGCAACTCGGATTTGTGCTTGCGAAAAATTTGATGGGAATGTTTACGCTGTCTTCTGTGATATGCGGACTTCTTTTATATGTTGTTTTTGCTATTGTTAAAATTTCATTTGTCTTTTACATGGTCGACAGTATTTTCAGAATGAACATCATGGTCATATTGCTGCCTTGTTTTATTATGGCCTATCCTTTTAAGTATACGCGAAAATGGGTTAAACAAGGGCTTTTGATTGTTTTGAATTCAGCGGCTATTCTTGCGTTTATCGCTATTGTGATTGCGCTTGCTTTGATGGCTATGCAAATATTGCTTGTGGACAATTCAGCTCTCATCGGCAATCGTGATTCGTATCGTGAGTTCGGCGCGCCTGCTTTAATTGTTTTGTTGGTTGCTTTCTTGGTTTTGAAGAGCATCGGACTTGCTGTTTCGCTCGCATCATCCGTTGTCGGTGGTGGCGGCGGAACAGATTTCCAAAAGAAAATTGCATCTTTGGCAGCACAAATAGCGAAAGGCGCATTTATTTGGGTCACCGGCGGAGTTGGAAAGGTCTTTACGCAAACACGTATCGGTCAAGCCCTTGAACAAAAGCGCAACGATGCTAAAAATAAAATTAATGAATTGGCGGGGAGAAAATAGCATGAGACATTATCGCTTCATATCTTTTCTCTTTATCGCACTACTTTCTTTTTTGTGTGTGCCGAATGTTTCCTATTCTGCCTTAAGCAATGAAGGAAACATTGTTTGCGGCGTGACGACAAAAGGAGATAATATTATGTGCTCGACTTCGACACATAAGTGTTTGCAATGTGTCCATCACTCAACAAGTAAAGCTTTTCGTTGGCTTCATGATAATGTGCAACATGAATATCGTTGTATCAGTAAAGAAATAGATAACCCTAAAAATTGCACCTATGCACCCAACGGTGGCGCGGAAGGAGATTCTTATAAAAAATTGCTCTTTTGGCGTACAAGCGAAGAAGAAGGCACGAACTGTATTGTCAGCAATTTTTCCCAAAAATATTCTTATTGCTATGGGTGCGAAGTTGTCGAAACACTTTCTCAAGCTTTTGTTTATGCGGGCGGAAAAGCCTATGATGTTTCAAAGAAGGCCGCTAATGTGATTGTGGCTGTTTTAACACTTCTTTGGCTTGCTGTTTTTGTTTTGAAAAATGTTTCTTCTTTTGCAAGCATCGAGCCTATGAAAATGCTTCAGGAATTTATGATTCAGATGTTTAAGATTATTCTTGCTTTTGTGATTATCAATTCAGGCATTGAAACGATTTTACGTTATTCTTTGGTTCCGCTGATGAATGCCGGCACGGATTTAGCCGATGCGATTACAACAACCGCTCCGACAGCTGCGGAAATTTTAAATCAGGGAGGTGAATGATGATGTTTAGAAAAATGTATATCACCTTCTTCTTGGTTTTTGCTTTATGTTTTTGTGCGTCTTCTCCAAGCTTTGCGGCTTCGGACTATGCTAAGACTTATACACGAAGCCAAAAAGAGCAAATCTGCAAACAACTTGAAGGAACATCTGCAAACAGGCCTAATATTTCAGCCCTAAATAATGACATTATTCCCGACAGCGTCTTTTTAAATATATATAACACGACCAAGAACATCAGCAACTCTATCACTGTTACTTCCGTTTTGGGCGACGTTTTAATGTGTCATGCTTCTCATGCAGCAAAACAGCATGCCGAAATTG
>OMQZ01000197.1 GCA_900313355.1 uncultured Rhodospirillaceae bacterium | reverse complement strand
TTCTTCAATTTCAACTGATGGATGGGGTCGTATTCAGAGTTTGCAATGTAAGACAACATTTACCCTAACAGACAATATTGTGACAAGTTGGAGATACGAAGGGAATAACTGTCAGGCATGTAATGATGGTTTTTGGTGACCATTGTGTAAGTTGCGCTGAAAAGCAACGTAGTTAATTTGTTTAAAAGTTTAATTTAATGATGATCTATATTTGAAGCATTAAAGAAAAAAAGTTGACATACAAAAACTTTCAGAGTAAAAGAGAGTCAATTACATATTGTTAGAACATTATTTCTGAGATTATTGGAATATTATACATATATCCGGGTTTGGTCGCGTGTTTGCACGAAGTGCCTTCTTGAGTGTGAAATGTTGAAAAAAAGCGGACAGAGCTTGAGCGGACCATCCTTTCCTGTAAGCGGGCGACGCCGGGAAGGTTGAAGTTCTTTCTGCTTTTGTGTTTGACGGAAGAGTCGTTTTCGTTATGAAGAGCTAACTGAAAACGACCACAAAAGAAGTTCATGTGTAAAACCCGAAGTCGTAAAATGGTGATGAGTAGCAGGCAAGGCGAGTCCTGTTATTCGAGTTTTCCGACTGGAAGCCTCCGATACAAAATCGGAGGCTTCTTTTTTTCTTCTGTTTTGGGCTTACAGGTGCTCTAAATTCCGGCTATTATTTGACTTCTTCATACTTCTTTTTTAATACAAAATAATGCATTGTTCTTAAAAATGACAGACTGTTATATTTGATTTCAGCTGTATCATCAGCCATAATCTCGAATTGGCCTTGATTAACATATTTTGGCAAATCGTTAACCGACCATCTCGACAGATGTGTAAAAAGGCTCTTTTGAACATTTCTTATTTCCTTATCAGCCTTATCCCAGCCGGCAACAAACACAATTCCATCTTTTTTTAAAAGTTTATAAAAATCATTTAAAAATGAAGCCCAATTATCCGGATTTAAGTGGTGAAAAACACCAATCGCCAAAATAACATCATAAGCATTTTCTTTTGAAATATCGTTTGGTGTTTTAACCAAATATACAGGAACTTTGTTTTGATATTTTTCATTTAACTTTTTAACAACGACTTCTGATAAATCAGCAAGTTCAATCTGATACCCAATTTGGCGAAAATGTTCGGCAACTTGTCCCAGGCCACAACCGTAATCCAATAAAGTTTTGTTTTTGGGTGCGGTTAGATATTTTGAAAGTGTTTGGATATACCAACGATTAAGCTCGGGTTCAGTCGCCCAAGGCACATTCTCACCATATTCGAGATAAACCTGATTCCACGCATTTCTTTCTTCCATAATCATCCTTTTAAAAGCAGTTTTTCAATTAAGCTGAGCCGATTATACCCAGTTATACGAGAATTTCAAGAATATTTAGCTAAATGATGTGATGAACTTAGTGCTTAATTTAAGATGCTTTTGAAACAAACAGGACGCCTTTGACGTCTTTACCGTTTTCTTTTCGAAGCGTTAAAGTGTGTGCATTAATGGTTTGATATCCGGCATCTTGAAGCAATTTTTCAATATATGCCGGATTGTGCTGATAGCGACCTTGAGGCGATAAGGTTACGGTATCGATATTTTCCGGCGCTATTTCGATTGTTAAAATGAGGCGAGAAGGGTAACAGAGTTTGAATATATTTTCATAATGTTGAATATATTCCAGAACATCTAAGCATAAAACAGTGTCATAAGTCTTTGAATTATCTTTTAAAAATTGTTCTATATCGCTTTGGTGCAAAGTTTCATACAGTTTTTTATCTTTTGCCGTTTTTAGCATATTTTCCGAAATATCAACGCCGGTCCAACGGCTGTTTTTGCTTTTTAAGGTTTCGGCAGCAAGCCCCGTGCCGCAACCGAGATCTAAAACATTGCCTTCAAAACTTAAATTTAATTCTTTGATTTTGTTTAAAACATTATATCCGATTTGTTTCATGCGTTCATCATACATCAACGCAAATTTATCAAACAACCGCTCGGCATAACCCTCAACCTGTTTTTCGGTGTTGTTTTCAAAGGAGGCAAGCGTTTGCTCGGCAAACACATTTTCGGGGGCGTTCTTTTCCCAAAGTTTTGCAATTTTTAAGGCCTCATTTGGTTCTTTTTCATGAAGAAGTATAAGTGTTTCTGCCATGTTGATTGCAATGTTTTGATTTTCGGGATCTTGCAGAAAGGCATTTAAGAACAAGTCAAGCGCGCCCTTATAATCTGCCATATCTTTTAAAATCAAAGCGATATTGTTGCAAAGGGCAGCGTTTTGAGCTCCCAGCAAAAGTGCTTGGCGATATTCTTCCAAAGCTTCAGCTTTTCGGTTTTCATGAGCGAGAAAATCGGCGTATGTGAGGTGGGCTTGAGGGTTTTGAGAGTTGACGGATAGGGCTTTTTTAAAATATGATTCATCTTGTTCCAAGGTGCCTAAATTGATGAGAGCATCCGAACTTTTGGGGTTTAAAATAAGTGCCTGATGAAAATATTTGATGGCATTTGCGGTTTCTGAGAGCTTTAGATAAATTTGAGCCGTGAGGTTTTTAATATCATATGCTTCTTCTAATTGATCGGCTTTTAAAATAAAAGACAGTGCTTTTTTATAATCACCTGTTTCATAATACATTAAAGCAAGATAATAAAGAGGCAACGGAGAAGAGCTAAACTTCAAAGCTATTGCTTCAAGAGTTGCTTTATCTTTTTCTATAACAGCGGAATTGACTAAAGCATCAATATAATTTGCATCTAATTCAATTGCTTTTTGATAGCTTGTTTTAGCTTTTTGAACGTTGCCTGTTTTTTCATAAATTCCACCAAGATTATTATAAACTTCTTTTGTGTCGGGTGCGATTTTTAAGATATGTTCATAAGCTTCAATAGCTTCATTGAATTTTGATGCAGATGTTAATGATACAGCAAGATTAAAATAAACAGGCAAGGGGTTCGGGGCATTTTTTAAGGCTGCGTAAAAGTAACTTACAGCCTCTTCGTGTTCGTTTTGA
>OMQZ01000179.1 GCA_900313355.1 uncultured Rhodospirillaceae bacterium | reverse complement strand
GTCGTCGAATAGCCGATACCGACGTTAAAATAACCGGTTGATTTTTCTTCGACATTGATGTCAATATCAGCTTTGCTCTCATCAATTTGAACAGGCTGAATATCTACTTTTGAAAAATAATTTAAGTTTTCGATGTTTCTTCTTGAATCCTTAATTTTAGAAACATTGAAAGCATCACCTTCATCTAAACGAAATTCACGGCGAATAACTTCATCTAAAGTGCGAGTGTTGCCTGAAATGTTAATACGGTTAACAAAGGTGCGCTCGCCTTCGTTGATATCAAATGAAACATCAATGGTGTTGTTATCGTGACGCGTTAAATTAGGAACAACATCAACAAAAACAAAACCTTTTTTGCCGAGCTCTTCGGTGATGTTTGTAACGCTGTCTTCAATAAGCCTGCTGTTATACCATTTGCCTTTTTTAAGCTCGATTTGCTTATAAAGCTTTTTGGTGTCAACATCCGAAACAGATGAGTTTATTGTAATATCGCCGATCTTATAGCGCGGACCTTCATCAACGGTGAAGTTCAAAATAAAAGATTTGTTGTTCGGTGCAAGTTCGGCAACTGCAGATGTAACTTCAAAATCGGCATAACCGCGTTCATTGTAAAAACGGCGCAAAAGCTCTTTATCATAATTCATTTTCTCGGCATCATAATTATCTTTGCTACCGAAAAAGCGATACCAACGTGTTTCTTTGCTCATGATTTCGTCTTTGAGGTCCGGTCCGGAATAGTGCTTGTTCCCAAAGAAATTAATCTTATCAATTTTAGCTTCGCCGCCTTCGTCAATTTCAAAAACAAGGTCAACACGGTTTTCGTCACGCTTAATGATTTTCGGATCAACAGAAACGCTGTAGCGACCGGCTTTCTTATAAATATCTAAAATACGCTGAACATCTTGACTAACCTTTGCTTTGTTGTAAAGAGTGTTCGGTTTGCTTTGAACCTCGGGCTCTAAAACCTTGTCATCAAGCTTTTTGTTGCCGTCAAAAGCACGCTTGTTGATAAGAGGATTTTCTTTTAACTTGATTTTCAAAACACCGTCATTTGTGGTATCCATTTCAATATCAGAAAACAAACCTGTTGCATAAAGGTTTTTAAAGCTTTCATCAAGTTTGTCGCGAGAAACATTTTGCCCCGTCTTTAAGCCGAGATACGCTAAAACGGTTTCTTTTTCGACGCGCTTTAAGCCGTCTGTCTCAACACTTCGTAAATAAAAATCGGAAGCATTGGCAGAAAAAGAAATAAGAGCAACTAAAACAGCTAAATAGATTTTTTTCATGTGTTTTCCCTTTTTAAGATCGGAACAGACGATTGAACAAATGAACAAGGTCATTCCATGTTGCATAAATCATTAAAGCAAGCAAAAGCAAAAAGCCCGCCTTAAACAAATATTCCTTTGCCTTTTCATTAAGCTCACGGCGTGTGATGATTTCAATCAGGAAGATCACCACGTGTCCGCCGTCTAAAACGGGGATTGGAAACAGGTTAATCAACCCCAAATTAATGGAAAGCAAAGCAAGAAATGTGATAAAATCAAGAATGGTTTCGTTTTTGGTAATGTCGCCGGACATCTCGGCAATACGAATAATGCCACCGACATCTTCACCGCCGCGCTTGCCGGTAATCATTTGACCGACACCGCGAAGCGTCATTGCCGTAACATCCCAAACCTCATAACAAGATTGAACAAAGGCCTGAGGTATTGAAAGCTTTTCGTGTGTAAACTCAACAGCACCCTGAGATTTAACGCCGAGCATATATTGTTTGTGAGCGACTTTGCCGACGTGTTCCTTATCCATTTCAATCAAAGAAACATCAAAATGGAGCATTTTATTATCACGCAAAATGTCAATACTGACCTGATGATCGGCATCCATAAAAACTTCTTTTGAAATGTCACCCCATTCTTTGACTTCAATGCCGTTAATGCTCACAAAGCGGTCTCCGGGCAGAATGCCCACACTCTGAGCCGCACCGCCTTCAATCAGTTCACCGACAACCGGCGGAATGGTAAATTTTCCAAATGACAAGAAAAGCAAAAAATAAATCAAAATCGCAAAAAGATAATTAAATCCAGGTCCGCCCAAGACAATAGCGAGCTTCTTAAATGGATTTTGAAAAGCGAACGCATGCTTTTTTTCTTCATCCGTTAATTCGTTTAAGCCTTGTGTTGAAGAAGAAGATGCATCGCCGTCGCCCAAAAATTGGCAATATCCGCCGAGCGGAATTGCGGAAATTTTCCAATAAGTGCCGTGTTTATCCATCCGTCCCCAAAGTTTTTTGCCAAAGCCGATGGAAAAAGCGCTGACCTGAACGCCGAGAGAGCGTGCAATGATAAAATGTCCGAACTCGTGAACGAAAACAAGAATGCCTAAAAGAACGATAAACGGAACAACATAGTAAATAAAATTAATAAACCACATTTTAATACCTTAAATTAAATATACGATAAAGCGTAAGCAAACAAAAAGTAAACAAATGGTGCGGCGAAAATAAGACCGTCAACGCGATCAAAAATTCCACCGTGTCCGGGGATAAGCTGAGATGAATCTTTTAAGCCGAAATGACGTTTCATGGCAGATTCGATTAAATCGCCGATTTGCGAAATGCCTGCAACAAAAGAGCCTAAAAAGATAAAGAAAATTTGAGTGTGCGAATCAATGCCGACAAGCTTAAAAGAAGAGAGAACATAAAAGAAAGCATAGCTGATAACGCCGGCAAGAATAATCCCGCCAATCAATCCGGACCATGTTTTGTTCGGGCTGATGGAAGGCGCAAGCTTTGGACCTTTAACGTTTGTGCCGACAATATAAGCGCCGACATCCATTGCCCAAACCATCAATAAAAACCAAAGCGTCATATAAAAATTATAGGGGGCATAAGCAAAAATGTCATGATACATCCAAGCAAGAGAGCCGACACCGACAGAAATATAAGGCACACCGAGCGTAATTAAAAAATTCTCTTTTTCTTTTCGAGATTTTAAGAAAACAAAAAGCGTCGTAAAAATAATGGAAAGGACAATCGCTTTTGTTTCAAAGACAAAAAGCGCAATCGAAAGAGCAAAGAGATAAGCTCCGAAATAAACAAGCGGTTTTCGTGGAGAAACCATATTTATCCACTCAAACGAGAGCAACACGCCGACTATTAAAGCTAAAATATCAACATAAGGATAACCAACCCATAAGGTGCCTATCACAACAGGCAACATGACAAGCGCTGATATAATGCGTTTATACATCGCAGACATGTCTTTTTTTGTGTTGTTTACTTCAGATTTTGCCATATCTTCTCTCCCTTGATTGATAAGTTTTAATAATTTCATTAAGCTCTTCTTTTGTAAAGTCAGGCCAATAAGTCGGCGTAAAGAAAAACTCTGAGTATGCAAGCTGCCACAAAAGGTAATTGCTCAAACGTTGTTCTCCGCTGGTGCGAATTAAGATATCAGGATCGGGAATTCCTTTTGTATAAAGCATATCAGATATCGTTTTTTCATCAATACTTTCAACTGACATATCACCATCTTTAATTTTTTGAGCAATTTTTTTGACTGCACCTGTAATTTCGGCTCTCGAACCATAGCTTAAAGCAATTTGAAGTGTTGCGGAAGAATTGTTTTTCGTTTTTTCTTCTAATTCACGCATTTTTTCTAAAATATCGGAAGCAAGCATTTCGCGCTCGCCGATAAAACAAATGCGAATGTCGTTTTTGTTCAGCTCTTCAAAATTTTTGGATAAATACTGACGCAAAAGATCCATCAATGTGTCAACTTCGTCTTTCGGGCGTTTCCAGTTCTCGGTCGAAAAAGCGTAAAGCGTGAGATATTTAACGCCTGCTTCTTTAGCGGCTTTTGAAATATCAATCACAACTTCGGCCCCTTTTTTATGACCCGCCGTTCGGGGCAACCCTTTTTTTGTTGCCCAACGTCCGTTGCCGTCCATAATAATGGCAATATGTTTAACCGGTTCGTTCATAAAGCCTATACCTGCATAATGTCCTTTTCTTTTGAGGCAAGCATTTCATCAATTTTTTTAACGGCATCGTCCGTTAATTTTTGAATATCATTTTCAGCGCGCTTTTCTTCATCTTCGGAGATGAGATTATCTTTTTTGAGCTTTTTAATCTCATCTAAACTGTCGCGGCGAATGTTGCGAACGGCAACTTTGTTTTGCTCGGCATATTTTCCGGCAATTTTTGAAAGCTCTTTACGGCGTTCTTCGCTCAAAGGCGGAATTGGAATACGAATAAGCGTTCCGTCAACAGCCGGATTTAAACCCAAATCACTCTCTCTTAAAGCTTTTTCAACATTTTTTGCAAGAGATTTATCCCATACGCTGACCGACAAAGTGCGCGGATCGGGAGTTGAAACCGTGCCGACTTGAGCAATCGGCGTGAGTGAACCGTAAGCTTCGACCATAATACCGTCAAGCAGGCTCACATGAGCACGTCCCGCACGTAATCCGCCGAAATCGGATTTAAGCGATTCGAGCGTTTTATCCATTCGGCTCATGGCATCTGTTTTAATTTGATTAATATCTGACATAGCGTTAACCTCTTAATTTTGAATGGTTGTAAAGGTGCCTTTGCCGCAGACAGCATCTGTAAAGGCATTTTTGTTTTTAAGCTCAAAAACGACAATAGGAATACGGCTTTCTTTGATAAGAGTTATGGCCGTTAAATCCATAACATGAAGATTTTTGGATAAAACTTCATCATATGAAACGGTTTTGTAGCGTTTTGCTTTAGGGTCTTTTTTGGGATCTGATGTGTAAACACCGTCAACCTGAGTGGCTTTCAAAAGGGCATCGCAATGCATCTCAGAAGCTCTTAAGGCCGCCGCCGTATCGGTTGTAAAATAAGGATTTCCGGTTCCGCCCGCAAAAATAACAACGCGCCCTAAGCTAAGATGTTTTAAGGCTTTGCGATACATATAAGGTTCGCAAACCTGAGGCACATTCAATCCTGACATCACACGACAAGGGATATCGATTTTTTCTAACGCGTCTTGAACATAAAGAGCGTTCATAACGGTTCCGAGCATACCGACCTGATCGGCAACACTGCGGTTGATGCCTTCGGAAGCTTCTTTAGCGCCGCGAAAAATATTACCGCCGCCGACAACGATACAAATTTCAACATCAAGATCATGAACTTTTTTAATGTCTTTGGCGATTTTTTCCAAAACATCGGGAGACATTCCGAAAGCCTTATCGCCCATCAGACCTTCGCCGGAGAGCTTAATTAAAATACGTTTATATAAAGGTTGCATGCTTTTTTCCTTTAATAATTGCTGGCTTCATCATACAGATTTTAACGAAGTTGTCATCATATTTTTTGAAGCTCTTCACAAGTTTTATAAGTCAAAAGCATAAAGGAAACGGACAAACAGCAAGCACCCGTTAAAATAAAACAGAAATACTCGGTAGCAAAAACATGCGACAACAAGAGGTATTAAAAAGCCTGTTCTTTGGTTTTCAAAAACTTTAAGGCAGGAAAGTCCTCTTGAGATTTGTTTAAATGCCAAGCATTGCGCGCCAAAAAGACGTTATCGCCGTTATAGTCGGTTGCAATATTGAGTTTGTTTGCGTCTAAAAACTTTTGGAGCTGAACTTTATCATCTGAGGCAATCCATCGAGCCGTGTAATATTGTGTCGGCTCAAAAATGACCGGAATGTTAAATTCGGTGCGGATACGGTCTGCCATAACCTCAAATTGCAAATTTCCGACCACGCCGACAACATAATCAGATCCGACGACGGGCTTGAAGATGCTGGCGCCGCCCTCTTCGGCAATCTGATTTAAAGCGTTGGCAAGGTGTTTCGACTTTAACGGATCAACCGCGCGAACGGATTTTAAGAGCTCTGGAGCAAATGAGGGAATGCCTGTAAAGTGAAGGTTTTCACCCTCGGTTAAGGTGTCACCGATACGCAAAACGCCATGGTTCGGAATACCGATAATATCGCCCGGATAGGCATCTTCGGCAAGTTCTCTTTCTTGAGCCAAAAACATAACAGGGGTGGGAACTTTGAGCTCTTTTTGGGTGCGAACCTGTTTTAAGCTCATACCGCGTTTGAAGTGGCCGGAGCAAAGGCGCATAAAAGCGATTCGGTCGCGGTGTTTCGGATCCATGTTGGCTTGAATCTTAAAAACAAAACCGGTAACTTTCGGTTCATCGGCATTAACTTCGCGCTCGAGAGCCTTTTGCGGACGGGGAGTCGGTGCAATTTTATGAAGACCTTTTAAGATTTCTTGAACGCCGAAGTTGTTAATTGCGCTACCGAAAAAGACAGGGGTTAAGGCGCCGGCCAAATATAATTCTAAATCAAACTTCGGACAAAGTTCTTTAATCATTTCGACGTCTTCGCGAAGTTTTTTGACGGCATGGGCAGGCAAGAGCCTGTCAAGTTTTTCATCGTTTAGACCTTGGCACGTTTCAATTACGGCATTGATTTGAGATTTGTCACCTGTTTTGTTCATCAAAATAAGCTGATCGCCCAAAATGTCATAACAGCCTAAAAAGTCTTTGCCCGAGCCGATCGGCCAGCTCGCAGGCGTTACATCAAGTGCAAGTGTTTTTTCAATATCATCTAAAAGAACAAAAGGATCTAAACCTTCGCGGTCAAGTTTGTTGATAAAAGTTAAAATCGGAATGTTGCGCAGGCGGCAAACTTCAAAGAGCTTTTTTGTTTGTGTTTCAATACCTTTTGCTGAATCCAAAACCATCACGGCCGAGTCGACGGCTGTTAAAACGCGGTAAGTATCTTCCGAAAAATCTTCGTGACCGGGAGTATCAAGCAGGTTAAAAGTAATCCCTTGATATTCAAAGGTCATCACCGACGAGGCAACGGAAATACCGCGCTCTTGCTCGACTTTCATCCAGTCGGAGTGGGCACGACGGTTTTCACCTCGAGCCTTAACGGCACCGGCAGCATTAATCGCACCGCCGAAAAGCAAAAGTTTTTCGGTTAAGGTTGTTTTACCGGCATCAGGATGCGAAATAATAGCAAAGGTTTTTCGCTTTGTTACTTTGGTTTCAGACATTTATTGTTTCTCTTTAAAAAAATCTCAAATTGTTGAGGCATATTACAAAATTTTAAAGAATATGCAACAGATTTTATTATTTTTCTTGATTTTAATATTTTTTTAAGTAGTATCAGGGCAGTCAAAAAAATTTTTAACCGCGGACGTGGCGAAATTGGCAGACGCGCCAGACTTAGGATCTGGTGCCGAAAGGCGTGCGGGTTCAAGTCCCTCCGTCCG
>OMQZ01000038.1 GCA_900313355.1 uncultured Rhodospirillaceae bacterium | reverse complement strand
TTTTTTCTTTTTTCTTAACACGTTGTGTTGCTGCTTTTGCCATTATACCCTCACTTATTTCTTCTTATTGGCAACAGTTTTACGTTTGCCTTTACGTGTACGTGCATTTTGTTTTGTGCTTTGTCCGCGAACAGGTAAGCCCTTACGATGTCTTAAACCACGATAGCATCCTAAATCCATCAATCTCTTGATGTTCACACCAACTTCACGACGAAGCTCACCTTCGACCAAATAATCACGATCGATTACTTCACGAAGTTTTGAAACTTCTTCATCACTTAAGTCTTGCACGCGACGATCCATTGAAACGCCTGATTTTGTACAAATGTCTTGAGCAGTTTTTCTACCAATACCAAAAATATAGGTCAAAGCGACCTCTACCCTTTTGGCACTTGGGATATTTACGCCAGCTATACGAGCCAAATTAATTCTCCATTATCAATAAATAAACATTCAAAAAGTTGATCACCACTTTTCAAAATTAAGCGGATTATATTCAAATATTTGCAAGAGTCAATATGTTTTTTTAAACTTTTTAAAACTTTTTTTATTTTTGCCCGTCAAGCCCGACAATCTTTGCTATTTTAGAGGCTGTGGCTTCAATTGAACCTGTTCCGTCAACACAACGCAACAACCCAAGCTTTTCAAAATATGAAATCGTCGGATAAGTCAGCCTGCGATAGTTAACAAGTCTGTTTTTAACCGTTTGGCGGTTGTCATCCGCTCTTTTCACAAATTCTGTTCCGCCGCATTTATCACATACCCCGTATATTTTCGGCTTAATGTTTTTATCATGATAACCTTCACCACACTTTGCACATGAATAGCGGCCTAAAATGCGCTCCATGATAATTTCGTCAGGGACTTGAATTTCAATTGCATAGTCAAGCTTCATGTTCTTTTGCTTTAAGATTTCTTCAAGCGCTTCAGCCTGAGGTAATGTGCGCGGAAAGCCATCTAAAATAAAACCGTTTTGGCAGTCTTTTTCATCAATACGCTTTGAGACCATTTCGATAATCATTTCATCGGTCGCAAATTCACCTTTGTCTAAGGATTTTTTCAGACTTTTTCCGAGCGGCGTGTCTTTCAAGGCTTCAGCACGTAACATCTCACCGGTCGAAAGATGGCATATGTGAGCCTTTTCACGCAAGAGGCGCGCCTGAGTGCCTTTTCCGCACCCCGGCGCTCCCGTTAAAACTATTCTTAAAGGTTTTTGTTCCATTTTAGCGACGTTTCTTTTGGTTTACAATCGCCGCCTTTTTGATTAAGCCCTCATATTGATAAGCAATCAAGTGCGACTGAACCTGTGTCATGAAATCCATCGTTACTTGGACAACGATCAAAAGCGTTGTTCCGCCTAAAACGAAAGGAACAGATAATTTTGCAATCAAAATTTCAGGCAAAATACACAATGCCGTTA
This sequence comes from uncultured Rhodospirillaceae bacterium, assembly GCA_900313355.1. Classification (GTDB taxonomy): domain Bacteria; phylum Pseudomonadota; class Alphaproteobacteria; order RF32; family CAG-239; genus UBA1254. Next base: position 791 of record OMQZ01000038.1, on the reverse strand, counting down.
AATATGCCGCGCCTAAAACCGTTAAACGTGTGATGACATAATCAAGATATTCTGCCGTGCTGTTTCCAGGGCGGATACCCGCAATAAAGCCTCCGTGTTTTTTCAAGTTGTCTGCCGTTTCTTCAGGATTGAACACAACAGCTGTGTAGAAGAACGAGAAGAACACAATCAAGAAAGCATATAATGCTAAATAAAGAGGCTGTCCGTGTCCGAGCCATTGGTTTAAGGTTTGAACCCAAGACGGACCGTTTTGCGAAGCAAAGTTTGCAATCGTGATCGGCAAGAGCAACAAAGAGCTTGCAAAAATCGGCGGAATAACACCTGTCGGGTTAATCTTCAAAGGCAAGTGTGAGCTTTCGGCCGCCGTCATACGCATACCGACCTGACGCTTCGGGTATTGAATGATGATTTTGCGCTGTGCACGTTCAACAAAAACGATAACATAAACAAGAGCAAGAGCCATCAAAAGCAAGAACACAATCACCGTCATCGACATTGAGCCGACACGACCTAATTCAAAGGTGCGCGCCAAAGCTGCCGGAATGTTGGCAATAATGCCGACCGTGATGATCAACGAAGAGCCGTTTCCAACGCCGCGTGATGTGATTTGGTCACCGAGCCATACAACAAACATTGTGCCACCAACCAAAGACACCATCGTCGTGAAACGGAAAACAAAGCTCGGAATAACAACCGCTGAAGCACCGACACCGTTTGTGATGCTTTCCAAACCGACAGCAATTCCATAACCTTGAATAACCGTAATGAATACCGTTAAAACTTTGGTGTAG
>OMQZ01000171.1 GCA_900313355.1 uncultured Rhodospirillaceae bacterium | reverse complement strand
CCTCATTTAACAAAATGAAAAAGGCCTCTTCTTTAAGAGGCCTTCTTCTTTGTTTTTATGATTTTCTTTTTAAGGGCGATGTCTAAAACTTCTTTGACGCTTGAGACCGGCACAAGCTTCAACCCTTTTTTCACATTATCCGGAATTTCTGCCAAATCTTTGACATTCTCTTTCGGAATAATCACAGTTTTAATCCCGCCCCTTAAAGCAGAAAGAAGTTTTTCTTTTAAACCGCCGATAGGCAAAACCCTGCCTTGAAGTGTGATTTCGCCTGTCATTGCCACATCTTTTCTGACCGGTGTTTTTGTAAACACCGATACGAGTGTCGTAAACATGGCAATACCGGCTGACGGCCCGTCTTTCGGCGTTGCACCTTCCGGAACATGAATATGAATGTCTGTTTTTTCAAAAACTTTCGGATCAATACCCAATTCCTTTGAGTGCGCGCGCACAACAGAATATGCTGTGTCAATCGATTCTTTCATCACATCGCCCAGCTTTCCTGTTTGTTGAACGCGTCCTTTACCCGGCATATCGACAGCCTCAATAAAGAGAATATCTCCGCCGACTTCCGTCCATGCCAACCCTGTTGTCACACCGATATGGTCTTCTTCTTCCGCTTCTCCGAAAGAAAATCTGCGAACCCCCAAATACTTGTCCAAATTAGAAGAATTAACTTCTATTTTGATGCATTTTTCAGGCGACATTAAAAATTCTTTCACGGATTTTCGTGCAATGGCCCCCAGCTCTCGTTCCAAATTACGCACACCGGCCTCACGTGTATAATAGCGAATAATGTCACGTACGGCATCGTCCGTTATTGTCAGCTCCGAACATTCCACCGCATTTTCGCCGAAAATCTTCGGAATAAGGTGGCGTTTTGCTATTTCGAGTTTTTCATCTTCCGTATAGCCTGACAAGCGTATGATTTCCATTCTATCCAAAAGCGGACGCGGCATATCAAGCGAGTTCGCCGTTGTTACAAACATCACATCAGACAAGTCATAATCCAAGTCCAAATAGTGATCATTAAAGGTTGCATTTTGCTCCGGATCTAAAACCTCAAGCAGTGCCGAGCTTGGATCTCCGCGCCAATCTGCTCCCAGCTTATCAATTTCATCAAGCAGGAAAAGCGGGTTTGATGTTCCAGCTTTTTTCATACTCTGAATGATTTTTCCGGGCATTGAACCGATGTATGTGCGGCGGTGTCCCCTGATTTCGGCTTCATCTCTCATGCCGCCCAATGAAGCGCGCACAAATTTGCGCCCTGTTGCTTTGGCTATTGATTGTCCGAGCGATGTTTTACCAACTCCCGGAGGACCGACAAGACACAAAATCGGACCTTTAACTTTGTCGTTTTTCGAGCGTGATTGAACGGCTAAATATTCCACAATGCGCTCTTTGACTTTTTCAAGCCCATAATGGTCTTGCTCTAATATCTCGGTTGCTTTTTTGAGGTCTTTATTGACTTTGGAATTAACTTTCCAAGGAATTCCTAAAATCCAATCCAAATAATTGCGCACAACTGTTGCTTCAGAACTCATTGCGCCCATCATTTTAAGTTTTTTAACTTCGGCTAATGCTTTTTCTCTTGCTTCTTTTGAAAGCTTTGTGTGCTTAATTTTTTTGGTATAAACACCTATTTCATCATCTTCCTGACCATCATTTAATTCTTTTTGAATGGCTTTCATCTGCTCATTCAAATAGTATTCTTTTTGGCTTTTTTCCATCTGTTTTTTAACGCGCGACTTGATTTTGTTTTCAATCTCCATCATCGCAAGTTCAGCATTCATCAATGCAAGCAATTTTTCAAAGCGCTCATTTAAACCTTTGGCTTCAAGCAAAGATTGTTTGTCTTCAACTTTTAACGTTAAATGAGAAGCAATCGTGTCTGAAAGTTTGCTCATGTCCTCAATTTGATGAATTGCCGTAATCACATCAGGCGAAATGCGTTTTGAAGCCCTTATATATTCTTCAAATTGAGAAATAACCGCTCGAGAAAGTGCCTCAAGCTCCTGCTCATTGGCTGAATTTTCCGGAAATGCTTTGATCTTAGCTGATATATAATCATCGCCAACTTCAAAATGCTCAATTAAAACACGCTCTAAGCCTTCAATTAAAACCTTCACCGTTCCGTCCGGCAATTTGAGCATCTGCAAGACACTGCCAATTGTTCCGACATGATAAATATCATCATCTTTCGGATTTTCCTCGGTTGCTTTTTTTTGAGTTGCCAAAACAATCGTCGTACCGGTGTCGTGAACCTTTTGTAAGGCTTTTATTGACCTCTCACGCCCGACAAACAACGGCACAATCATTTTCGGAAAAACGACCGTATCGCGGAGCGGCAAAACCGGATAAAGCAAATTTTGCAAATCTTCAGACATTTATCTCTCCTTGAATTATAACTGCTCTATAATATAGGTAATGTCTTTTTGCTTGGCAACCCCCGCTTTCTTTTTAATCCACAACACATTGATTAAAACATTATGTAACAATTTTTTTTTAATTTGTGCTTGCACAATCAAAAAAACCGACTATGATGAGCCTGTTGATTAAATCTATAGGTTTTTTAATGCGTTTTTTTAAGAAAATTTCAAAGTCTGAACATGTGACTCATTTGGTGAGTTATTTATGTTATTGGTACGTGCGTTTTGTTGCATTTACCACACGCTGGGAAAAACGCGATGTTGAAGTTTTTTATGACAACTTAAAAGAACATAAAGCCGTGATTTTTATTGCATGGCATGGAAGAATTGCTTTTGCACCTTGTTTTTGGAACCGGTCTTCAAAACTTTCGGCTCTTGTCTCTCCGCACCGCGACGGACAGCTGATTGCCGGTTTATTAAAGCGTTTCGGCATTGAAAATATCAGCGGTTCAACCAATGAAAATCCGCGCAGTGCAGCCGTCAAACTTTTGCGCGAGCTGAAAAATAATGCAAGCATTGCCATTATCCCCGATGGCCCGCGAGGCCCCTCTATGACCATGACAATGAGCCCGATTTATTATGCCAAAACAACCGGAAAACCCATTATCGGTTTAACCTATTCCATCGCACGTTCAAAAATTTTGAGCAAAAGCTGGGATCGTATGCTTATTCCTTTGCCCTTTCAAAAGGGTATTGTTGCCGTCACAAAACCATTCTTTATTCCTAAAAATACGCCTAAAGAAAATTTAGAAAATTATCGAAAACAAATTGAAGATGAAATGAACAAATTAACATGGCAACTCGATCAAGAGCTCGGTGTTCCCCCGATTGAACAAGGAACATTGCCTCGAAAACACAACCATAACTGATACGGAACGACTTATGTTACTAAAACTATATAAAGCCTTACTCACTTTTCTTTATCCTCTGGCCTTAAACCGTTATATAGAAAAACGCAAAAAGAACGGAAAAGAAGACCTTAAACGTTTTAATGAGCGCTTAGGCAAAGCAACGCTTCCCCGTCCGAAAGGAAAACTGATTTGGATGCATGGTGCATCGGTCGGCGAATCGATTTCAATGTTGCCGCTTATTCATCGCTTATTGGAAGTTTTTCCTGATGTTCATATTATGGTCACGACCGGCACAACAACTTCTGCCGATGTGATGGCCAAACGTCTTCCTGATAGAGCGTTTCACCAATATTTTCCGCTTGAACATCCGCTTTATGCCGCCCGTTTTATCAGACATTGGAAACCCGATTTGGCGTTATGGTTTGAATCTGAATTTTGGCCTGCCATGCTTTCTGCTTTAAAAAAACGCAACATACCGATTATATTGGTCAACGGACGTATTTCAAACAAATCTTTTCGCCGCTGGCAACAATTTGAGTTTGTCATCAAAGAAATCTTGAGCTGTTTTACGCTTTGTCTCGGACAATCTGATGAAGACACTTATCGCCTAAAAGTTTTGGGCGCTAAAAATACGGCAAGTTTAGGAAACTTAAAATATGCCGGCTTGCCCTTGCCTGTTGATGAAACAAAAAAAGCTGAGCTTGCGGAGCAATTTTCTGGTCGAAATGTTTGGCTTGTAAGCTCAACCCATGAAGATGAAGAAACCAAAATCGGACGCTTTTTAAAAGATTTGGCGAAGAAAGTTCCAAATCTTTTGACTGTTATGGTTCCGCGCCACCCTCACAGAGGTATCGAAATTAAAGAAAGACTTGAAAAAGAATATGGCTTAAGCGTTTCACTTCGCTCTGCAGATGAAAAAATCACCAACAAAACTGATGTTTATATTGCTGACACCATCGGAGAACTCGGCATTTTTTATGAATTAATCGACATTGTTTTCATTGGCGGATCTTTGATTGCTCACGGCGGTCAAAATTTTATGGAACCTTCAAGATCTCGTGATGCCGTTCTGGTCGGACCGCATATGCACAATTTTACGGATGCTATGAACAGAGCAAAACGCGCCGATGCCGTTATTCAAGTCAACGATGTTTTAGAGCTTATTGATATGGTTGAAAAGCTGTTCACAAATCCCGATTTGTTGGAGGCTAAGCGCTCTCTTGCATATAACTGGGCAACAAGCGAAGCTAAGGTTTTAGACGGTATCGTTGAAAAAATTCAGGATTATATTCAATAGAGTGCGCTCATGAAAACTCCTAAACATTGGCGAACAAATAACTTAACTTCTTTTTTGCTATCCCCTATCGGTCTGATATATGGGGGCATAACTTCTCTTAGAATGCGCATTAACAAAGGCTTTAAGGCTTCTGTTCCCGTTATTTGTGTCGGCAACTTAACCGCAGGCGGTGTCGGTAAAACGCCGATTTGTATTGCTTTGGCTGAACTTTTAAAAAAACAAGGAAAAAATCCCTTTTTCATTTCACGCGGTTATGGCGGCAAACTGAGCGGTGTTTTGGTTAACCTTAAATCCCATAGCCCTCAAGAAGTCGGCGATGAACCGTTGATGCTTGCCCGTGTTGCACCGACAGTCGTTTGTTCCGACAGAGGCAAAGCTGCTCAAATTGCTTTAAAAAACGGTGCAGATATTTTGATTATGGATGATGGCTTTCAAAACCCAACCCTTTATAAAGATATTTCTTTTTTGGTGTTTAACGGCGAGCTTGGTATCGGAAACGGAAAAATTATTCCGGCGGGGCCAATGCGTGAAGGTTTAAAAAGCGGTTTAAAACGCGCCGACGGTGTTATTTTTATCGGTCAAGACAAGTTCAATTTATTAAAACAGATTGATAAACCTGTTTTTCATGTAGATATTAAAGAGCAACAACCCGAACATCAAAACATGAAAGTTATTGCTTTTGCAGGTATAGGATATCCTCAAAAATTTTATCATTCACTTCAAAAATGCGGTTTAACCGTTGCAAATTCTTACGATTTTCCGGATCATCATTTTTATACAAAAGATGAACTCAAAGCTCTTATCAAAAAAGGAAAGAAGAAAAATCTTCCGATTTATACAACCTTAAAAGACTTTGTAAAAATCCCGACTGATATGCAAAAAAATTTCAATGTTTTAAACATCAAAGCCGAATTTGAACATATAAGCAAAATCTCTGAGTTTTTTAAGGATCGTCATGTCTTCTAAACTGAAATTTCATTTGCTTTTTGTTATTTTCCTGCTTGGTTTTTCAAGTCTTTCTTTTGAGCTGATTATTTTAAGGCAACTCATTAACTTTGTCGGCTCAAATGCTCTTATTACATCAATCGTCATGACGGTTATTTTGCTGTTTTTATCTGTCGGTTACTATATCGGCTCTGTCATATCCATTTGTCAAAAACCAATACGACAATATATTCAAAAGCTGATTGTCTTTACTATTTTTGCTTATATTCTTGCGTGTCCTTTTTATTTAATGCAAATTTATTTTTATTTTTTATACTTTATCGGCTTAAAACAAACTCTGGTTCTAGTCTCTTTGTTTTCTTTAGCGTTTTTATCTCTTCCTTCTGCCTCTCTCGGCTTTGTCACTTCTGTTATCGGACGCTACATACACCACTTCAATGTCAATTATACCGGTCGATTTATGGCCATCGACACCATCGGCAGCGTATTAGGTTCGCTCGGTACAACCCTTGTTTTAATGCCTTTTTTAGGTGTTGCTCACACAATTTTATTTTTAATTATCGCAAATATTCTTGCTTTTTTCTTTATTGCAAAAACGAAAGATATTCCGTTTTTTATTACTCCTCTTCTTATGGCTTTTTTCCTTACTCTTCTTTTTAACAATGAAAAGATCATGACAGGTTCTCATTTTTTGGTTAAAGACGATGCTGTTTCACGTCTTGAGATTTTTCCTGTTGATGAAGAAAACGGAACATACCTTTCAAAGCTGATGAAAATAAACGGCTCTCTATCCTCAAAAGTTTCTCAAAAAGATGAACTGAACTTTGAATACATTAACTTTATCAATCAAACTTTTATTGATAAACTGCCCAAAGAAAATCCTGCCGACATCTTAATTCTCGGTGCGGGCGGTTTCACAATCGGCATAGAAGATACTTATCATCAATATACCTTTCTTGACATTGAAAAAGACCTACAAAAAATATCCGAAGATTTATTTTTAGATAAACCTTTATCTCAGAACAAAAAATTTATTGCTCGTGATGCTTATCTGTTTTTGCTCAACGACACAAAACAATATGATTTAATCGTTGTTGATGTGTATTCTGCCCTTCAAAGCATTCCCATGAACTTTACAACGCTTAACTTTTTTAAGCTTGTTAAGGCTCATTTAAAACAAGGCGGTATTATGATTGCAAATATCATCACATCGCCAAACTTTAAAAATGCTTTTTCAAAAAGAATTGACAACACTTTGCGCGAAGCTTTAGGCTCAACGTTGCAAAGAACCATTATTCAGCCATATAATCCTTACGCTGATGAGCTCAAAAATGTTGAGTATATATACTACAATCTTCCTCAAGATGATGTGGTTTATACCCTAAATAAGAACACTTCTTTTTATGATCAGAACAGTTTGTAACAAACGCCTTTTTATATGCGTTTCCATGTCGTTCCATCAGGGCCGTCTTCTAAAACAATGCCTTTTTCTTTCAAGTCATTTCTGATGGCATCAGCTGTCGCCCAATCTTTGTTTTTCTTAGCCTCTAGGCGTTTTTGAACTAAGGCGTCAATTTCTGATGAATCGTCATCTGTTCTTTTAAACCAGCTTGATGGGTTGTTATACAAAAGCCCTAACATATAAGCGTCGGCTAAAAGCTGTGCTTTCAAAGTTTTGCGTTCTTCTGGTGTTTCCGCTTTGTTTAATGCGTTCACATCTTCGTGAATATAAGAAAGGGCCAAAGGCGTGTTTAAATCATCAGCTAAGGCTTCTATAATCTTTTGGCTCGGCTCTGCTTTTTGAACCGGTATATCTTCATTTTTCAGCAGGGCATTATAAAATTTATCCAAAATCTTTTTTGCCTCATTTAAGCCCTCAAAAGTGAAGTTAAACGGCTGGTGGTAGTGTGTCGTTAAAAAGAGCAACCTTAAAGCCTCTGCCGGATTTTTTGCCAAGATTTCATCGACCGTATAGAAATTGCCTAATGATTTTGACATTTTCACACCATTAATCATTAACATTCCGGTATGCACCCAATACTTTGCAAAATGTGTTCCGGGATAAGCGCAGCAGCTTTGTGCCAGCTCATTTTCATGGTGCGGAAAAATCAAATCAGACCCGCCGCCATGAATATCAAAATCATTTCCGAGCAATTTTGAGCTCATCGCGGAGCACTCTAAGTGCCACCCCGGTCTGCCATATCCCCAAGGGCTGTCCCAACCGGGTTGATCCGCCTCTGAAGGTTTCCATAAAATAAAATCTGCCGGATTTTTCTTATAGTCTGCAACCTCAACGCGCGCTCCCGCAATCATCTCTTTCATCGAACGGTTTGAAAGGTAGCCGTAATTTGGCATAGAATCGACATCAAACAAAACCTGTCCTTGAGATTCGTAGGCATGACCGTTTTCGATGAGCTTTTTCACAAGTTCAATCATCTCTTGAATATATTCTGTTGCACGCGGGCGATAATTCGGACTTAAAACATTAAGTTTTGCCATATCTTCAATATACCAATTATAGGTTTCTTGCGTAATTTCCTGAATAGGTTTTCCGGTCTGCTTATGCTTGTTTAAGATTTTATCGTCAACATCTGTGATGTTTGAAACATAGGTGACATGATCTTTGCCATAAACATAGCAAAGCAAACGATACAAAACATCATATACCACCGGTGTTTTGGCATTTCCGAGGTGCGCCTTGTCATAAACGGTCGGTCCACAGACATACATACGCACATTTTTTTCATCAATCGGAACAAACAAATCTTTTCTTTGTTTTAATGTGTTATGTAAATAAATCTGTGTCATATTCGGTGTCCTTAAAAAAATAAGCCTTAAGAAAAGCTACTCTTTTAGAGCTTTCTTGTCAATAAATATTTGCCTTAACATAACATTTAAGTGTCTTTATTTTCAACAAAAAAAGAAGTCCGAAGACTTCTTTTTCTTTTACTTATTCTTTTTTTTTAAGCGTTTCCAAAAGGATTAACCTCTTGCTTTGCTCTTGCTTCCTGTGTCTTTCTTAAATCAAACACATTTAAGAACACGCAGGAAATATAAATTGAAGAATATGTTCCGATAATGACACCGAACAAAATAACAAACGAGAAACTGCGCAAAGCATCACCGCCGAACGCAAACAATGCAATCGCCGCACAAAGCGTTGTTAAACCAGTCAAAATCGTGCGTGAGAAAATATCGTTAATACTTTTGTTGATTAAATCGTATTGACTCATTTTCTTATATTTGCGCAAGTTTTCTCTGATACGGTCATAGTTCACAACCGTATCGTTAATTGAATAACCGGCTAATGTTAAAATAGCCGCAACCGTTGTTAAACTGATATCAAAATCAAACAATGACAAGCAGCCGACCGTGATGATAATGTCGTGGAAAAGCCCAAGCAATGCACCTAATGCAAATTGCCATTCAAATCTGAACCAAACGTATGCACAAATTGCAAAGATAGCAATAATTGATGAAATCACACCAGCGCGTTTGAGCTCATCACCGACTTGCGGACCGACTGATTCGACACGGCGGTATTCGTAGCCGCTTCCTAAAATCTCCTTGATTTTAACAACTGCAATACGTTGACTTTCTTCGTTGGCATTATCTGCCTGAGCGCGGATTGAGAGTTCGTTGCCTTCTTCGCCAACGCTTTGCAACGTCAGTTCGTCCAAATCAAGCACCGAAAGCTTTTGTCTGATTTCTTCAACATTGATTTTATTGTCGCTTTTGATTTCCATCAAAACGCCGCCTGAAAAATCAATACCATAATTAAATCCATGGAAGAATATCAGCCAAAATGATGCCAAAATCAGCAAAATCGAAGCTGTGTATGTATACTTACGCGGCTTTAAGAAGTCAATGTTCGTATCTTTTGTAACCCAACTAAACAATTTCATTTTATTTATCCTTTTCTTCTTATTAAATAGGTAATTTTGTCGGCTTAAAGCGATTGAGCCAATATGTAATAATCAGGCGCGTCACCGTTACAGATGTGAACATAGAGGTTGCAATACCGATAGCAAGCGTAACGGCAAAGCCTCTGACCGGCCCTGTTCCAAACCAGAACAAAACAGCGGCTGCAACCAATGTTGTCAAGTTCGAATCGACAATTGTCGCCCACGCTTCCGTAAATCCGGCATCAGCGGCATCATGTGTCGAACGACCGTTTTTAACTTCTTCGCGCATACGCTCAAAAATCAACACATTCGCATCAACAGCCATACCGATTGTTAAGATGATGCCCGCAATACCCGGAAGCGTTAAAGTCGTCCCGATAAAGCTCATTGCTCCTAACATCAATACAAGGTTTGTGAAAACCGTAATTGTTGTAAACAGACCGAACAGGCCATATGCCGCAATCATAAACAAAACAACGGCGATTAAACCAACAATTGATGCAAACACACCGTCTTTAATCGAATCGGCTCCCAAGCCCGCACCGACAGTGCGCTCTTCTAAAACCTCAAGAGGTGCCGGCAGCGCACCCGAACGAAGCAACATTGCTAAGTTGTTTGCATCTTCAGCCGTGAAATTACCGGTAATCACACCGCTACCGCCTAAAATGGCAGATTGAATTGTCGGAGCTGAAATAATTTCATTATCCAAAACAATGGCAAGACGCTCACCGATATTGTTTTTCGTCACTTCGCCGAACTTTTTGCCACCCATCGTATTAAACTTAAAGGTTACAACCGCACCACCATCTTGGAAAGCAACGCCGGCATCCGTTAAGTTTTCACCGCCGACGACAGCTTTTCTTTGAACAACGAGTTGTCCGCCTTCCGCACTGTTCATCACACGAGAAGAATTGCTCAATTTTCCGCGTTTTGCATCTGCAGCTGTTGTTCTGCTGTCAACAAGGTGGAATGACATTTTAGCTGTTTTACCTAAAAGTGCTTTCACTTCTTCCGGATTTTGAATGCCCGGCAATTGAACAACTATTCTGTCTGAGCCTTGGCTTTGAATGACAGGTTCTTTTGTGCCTAACTCATCAATACGGCGACGAACAATCTCGATTGATTGATCAACAACCTTCTTTGTTAAGATATTTAAGGCTGTTTCAGAATATTTTAATTCAATTGTACCGTTTTCATTGACAGAAATTTCAAGACCGTCTTCCAATTTTTTAAAATATCCGATCGCTTGCGTGCGAGAATTAGCATTATCAATTTTCACTTTGACGCTGTCTGCACCGGCTGAAAGGTTTTGATAACGAATCCGATGTTCGCGCAAACTTTGACGAACAGCGTCTTCCAACAGTTCCATACGCTCACGGACAACCTCTTTCATATTGACTTCAAGCAAAAGATTTGATCCGCCTTGCAAATCAAGCCCTAAGCTGACAGGTTGCCACCATGACGGCAATTTGACAGATTTCGGCATAACGTTCGGTATGGCCAACAATACACCAACCAAACAAATGCCTAAAATCACAAGCACTCTTTGTTTTGATAATTTATACATTTTTCTTTCCTTTTGCGTTTTGTTTTTGTGCGTGAACTTCGTGTTTATCAGCCAACACCTCACGAATTGTAAAGCGATGAGCCGTTACTTCAACACCCTTTGAAATTTCAAGCGTTAAATCGTCATTTTCTATTTTTCGAACAACGGCATAGAGCCCGCCCGCTGTCAGAACTTTGTCGCCGACCTTGATGGCTTTAAGCTCTGCCTCGTGTTGTTTCAGCTTTTTTTGCTGAGGGCGAATAAGAAGCAGATAAAACACCAGAAAAATCAAAAGAATTTGAATCACATTTGCTGTCAACGAGGCACCTGCGCCCGCTGTTGCAGCTGTTTGAGCATATGCATTGCTGATAAACATTCATTTCTCCTAAAAATTAAACTTTAGGTAATATACAACAAAAACTTTGAGTGACAACACATAAAATGAAAGTATTAAACAACTTTTTACGGCAGATAGTTTCTTGGGTTAACAGCTTTTTTGCCGGCACGCACTTCAAAGTGCAGTTGCGGCGCACTCACGCCACCTGTTTTGCCGACGGTAGCGATTTTTTCGCCCCTTGCAACGGTCTGTCCTTTTTTGACCAAGATTTTATCATTATGCGCGTAGGCTGTGATATATCCGTCCGAATGTTTGATTAAAATCAGGTTTCCGAACCCTTTGAGGCCGTTTCCGGCATAGGCGACCGTTCCTTTATCTCCCGCTTTAACAGATGTTCCGAGCGGTGCTGAAATATTGATTCCGTCATTTTTTAAGCCTTTACCGACTGTTCCGAAGGCAGAAATCACCTTACCCGAAACCGGCCAAACAAATTTGCTGGAGCGCTTGGTTGAAACGCTTGTGCTTGAACTTGATGATGCAACGGTTGTTTTTGATCTTGCCGAAGATTTCGTCTGTGCAGATTTTGTCGTTGTCTGTTTTGAGGGTGTATGTGTTGTTGCAACCGAAGATGTTGTTGCTCCCGTTACAACAATTCTTTGCCCGACATTTAGAGCATACGGCGGTTTGATGTTGTTTTTTTGCGCAAGCGTTTTCTAATTTGTGTTATATTTTCGCGCAATAGCGGCTAACGTATCCCCGCGCTTGACCGTATAATATTTGTTTGAATTTGTTTTTAAAACCTGACCGACATAAAGCTGATTGGGGCTATCAATACCATTTAGCTCAATCAACTCAGAGATTGTCATATCATAACGCTTGGCAATACTATATAACGTGTCACCTTTTTTAACCTCAACCGTTTCAGGGGTGCCAAACATTTTGTTGTAATATGAACTGACCAACTGAATACCGTTATTCATTGGCGCACATCCGGATAAAAGCGTACAAAACGCTAATGTCAAAACACTTTTTTTGAACATCTTTTAACTCTGTTTTTATATTAAATGCAAAATCGCTAAATATTCGTTAAAAGAAAAAAGGTTTATCTTCCACCGTCTCTTTGCTCTATAACCTGCCTTAGAGGTGTCTGTTCATTTGTCTGAACCTTTTCTTCGACCACTTTCCTTGATTTTTTCGGTCTTAAAACACCACGCAGAGTTTGTATAATCTTATAAGCTTTCTTGTCTTTTGCTTTTTCCTCCGCCGTCTTTTCTTGCGGCTTTGCAAATTTTTTCTTCACACCATCAACGGCTTTTTGAAACATATTTTTTAAACTCGGCTTTCCTTTGACTTTTGGCGCGAAAGGAGCTTTCTTTTCTGTCGCGTTATGCTTTGCTGACGGTGTCGGCCTGCCGCTCAATGCCGCCAATTTATCATCGTTTGAAAGTGCAGTTTCCGTGATTTGAAAATGGCTTATTTTTTCTGTTGTCTGGATAACCTCGTTTTTTATTTCTAATTTATGCTCTTTCATTTTTTTTGATATATTTGCAATAGTTTCTGATGATAATACCCAACCGAAATCACCATAATTTAACCCATTTTCCATACATTCTCGCTTCACCCTTTCCTTTTCTGTTTTCGCAGTTCCGCCATTTAAAAACAATTGAATATCTTCAATAGGAAAATCGTATTGGACACCAGCCCTTAATTCCGTAAGTTGTATAGGATTATTAAGATCTAACTTAATCTTTGAAAGTTCCGGATTAATTTCTACAAGCTCTTTGTATTGTTTTTGTAGTATATTTAATACTTTTTGATTGTCATAATGCAAATTTTGCCAAGCTTCCATATAAGCTTCCTTTTTATTCAATTTATGATCTTTCTTAAATGGACTATAGAAGCCAAGTTCTTTCGTTGTGTACGCGTGGTATTCAATGTCACTCATTCCGTTTGGATACTTGTATCCGCCCCCTATTTTAAAACCTAACTTTTTTTCTGCTTTAGGAACGCTCGTAGCGCCGTCCATTGCAGCATATCCTAAGGTTTTAATAAAATACTTTTGTATATCTTTTTCCGATGGTAAAACTTCGTACCATTTTCTCTTATACTCTGGATGTTTTGTGAGCACCTCCTGATAATACTCTCTTGATGAAAAGGATCTTTGTTCCTCAAAAAAATCAGGTAACCAATCAGAAAATTTTGTACTATTGCCTCCTTGGTCAGAAGGATATTTTTTTCCGAATATTTCAACCATTGCTATTCCTTTCTTGAGAATATAATGTTATTTTATCAACCCTTTCAAAATTCGTCAATAAAAATCCCTTATTTCCCTCTTGATTTTCTCGTTTAAATTGCTTATGGTATGCCTTAACTTTAATCGAGAATTTAAAT